>NZ_JBOZCJ010000006.1:0-97073 GCF_051265215.1 Actinotignum stranguriae | reverse complement strand
GGGTAGTCCTCCGCACCGGTCGGGGCGGTGGGGGTAACCTGGGTCGGCGCATCGTAGGTAGCAAGCCACTCGCGATGTATCAGCCCGCTGCGTCGTCGTAAGAATGTGTGGGTACCCTAAAACAAGGGGCATCTACTCTGCGGGTAGGTAGCGTTGCCTAGTTATTTCGCATTTGGGTGCTCGGTGCACCATACTGTGGCTATGACGTCTTACCGCCTTATTGCTTTTGACTTGGACGATACCCTGGCACCTTCCAAATCCGCGCTCCCGGAACGCATGGCGCGGGCCCTGCGGGCACTGCTCGATACGTACGACGTGTGCGTGATTTCCGGCGGCCAATTCGGACAGTTCGAAAGCCAACTCCTGGAAGGACTAGACGGCACCCCCGCAGAGCTTGCGCGTCTCCACCTCATGCCCACCTGCGGAACCCGCTACCTCGTTCACGAGGACGGAGCGTGGCGCGATGTGTACGTCCGTAACCTCACCGCGGAAGAACGTCGGGATGCCGCTCTGGCCCTGGAAGAAGAAGCACGGCGGCTCGGGCTGTGGGAAAGTAGCACCTGGGGCGAGATCCTGGAAGACCGCGGATCCCAGGTGACCTTTTCCGCGCTCGGGCAAAGCGCCCCGCTGGAAGCGAAACGCGCCTGGGATCCGAGCGGGGAAAAGAAAAACGCGCTGCGAGAAGCTGTCGCAGCGCGTCTGCCGCACCTGGAGGTGCGCTCGGGCGGTTCAACGTCCGTGGATATTACCCGCAAGGGCGTGGATAAAGCCTACGGAATTGCGGAATTATCCAAGCAAACCGGTATCCCCATCGCCCACATGCTCTTCGTGGGGGACCGCCTCGACCCCGCCGGAAACGACTACCCCGTTACCCGGCTCGGCATCGATACCCACGCGGTGCGGGACTGGACCGATACTGCCGACTTCATTGAGGAACTGGTGGGGCTGGCCTAGACCGTTGCGTGTGTGGCCTAGGCGAGCGGGCATAACGCAGTGGGCTTAGGCAACTTGGCTTAGGCAACTTGGCTTAGGCGAGGGAACTGAGCTGGGCCGGAACGAAGGAACCCCAGCCCTGCTGCCGCAGGGCCGCGCGTAATTCCTCCATGGCCGCATCCAATTCGGTGCCGGGAACATCCTTGCGTGCCGATGCGAAACTGGTGACGTTTTCCGAATCAGCCGGAATAACATGCAGGTGTGTATGAGGTACCCCGAGTCCGGCGATGACGAGCATCGCCCGCTCCACGCCGAAAGCCGCGATCTGGGCCTTGCCAATACGCTTAGCCACGATGAAGAGATGCGCGGCTGTATCGTCGTCAAGATCGGTGAAACGGTCAATTTCCGCGCGCGGAACAACTAGCACATGGCCGCGGGCGTGCGGCTCAAGAGTTGCGAAAGCAACGCAGACGTCGTCGGCCCAAACAAAACGACCCGGAATCTCGCCGGCAATAATTTTTGAAAAGACACTCATGGTGCCAGTCTAGTCACCGCTGTGGACGACCTGAGATTTGTCGGAGGAGAGAGCTACAATTGACCGAAGTCGACCGTCGAAAAGGAGTACCCTTGAGCGCTGAGGATATGACCCAGTTCCGCTACACCGCAGAACTGGCTAATGAGATCGAAGCCCACTGGCAGGAACGCTGGGAAGAGGAAGGTGCCTTCTACGCCGCGAACCCGGTTGGGGATCTCGCGGGGGATACCTCGGCGCCGAAGTTCTTCATCCAGGACATGTTCCCCTATCCGTCCGGGCGCGGCCTGCACGTGGGCCATCCGCTCGGCTATATTGCCACGGATACCGTGGCCCGCTACCACCGCATGAAGGGTGAGAACGTCCTCTACACCATGGGCTATGACGCCTTCGGACTTCCCGCCGAACAGTTCGCGGTGCAAAATGGCAAGCACCCGGCTATCACCACCGCGGAAAATATTGCCAATATGGCAGCTCAGCTGCATCGCCTCGGGCTTTCCCACGATTCACGGCGGGTTTTCTCCACCACAGATATTGATTACGTGAAGTGGACCCAATGGATTTTCACCAAGGTGTTTAATTCCTGGTTTGACCCGGATTACCCGCGCCGGGACGGGCGTGGCAACGGAGCGGCCCGGCCCATTGCGGAACTCGAAGCGAAATTCGCCAGTGGGGAAAAGGCCACGCCGGATGGTCGGCCCTGGGAGGCGCTCTCCAGGAAAGAAAAAGCGGATGCGCTCAGCGAGTACCGCCTGGTTTATATTAAGGAAGCCCCGGTTAATTGGTGTCCGGGGCTGGGAACGGTGCTTGCCAATGAGGAAGTCACCGCGGAAGGCCGGTCCGAACGCGGTAACTTCCCGGTGTTCCGGCGCAATCTTGCCCAGTGGATGATGCGGATTACCGCCTATGCGGACCGCCTGGTGAGTGACCTGGACACCATTGACTGGCCGGATAAAGTGCGGGCCATGCAGCAGAACTGGATCGGGCGCTCCCACGGCGCCACGGTTCGTTTTGAGCTTTCTGACGGCTCCGGGCGGGTCCTGGATGTTTATACCACCCGCCCCGATACTCTCTTCGGGGCCAGCTTCATGGCCGTTGCTCCCGAACATGAGGCCTTGGGCGGAAGTGAAGCGGGTACGGATACGGATGCGCAGGCACTCCGGGTTCCCGATAGCTGGCCGGAAGGCACCCGCGCAGAATGGACTGGCGGATACGCCACTCCGCGCGCAGCGGTTGCGGCCTACCGGGCGCGCGCCGCCGCGAAATCGGATATGGAACGCACCTCGGATACTCACGAAAAGACCGGCGTTTTCTCCGGGCTCTTCGGGATTAATCCGGTCAACGGCGCCAAGGTTCCGGTTTTCGTGGCGGATTATGTGCTGGTCGGTTACGGAACCGGTGCCATTATGGCGGTTCCTGCCCATGATGATCGCGACTGGGCTTTCGCGCGCGAATACAATCTGGACGTTATCCGCACCATCGGCCCGGCGGAGGATCCGTACGGCCCGGACCTGGAAGAGGGTGCCTACACCGGGGATGGCATCCTCGTTGATTCCGCCAATGAGGAAATCTCCCTCAACGGCATGACGAAATCCGAATCCATGGCCGCTATTATCGCCTGGCTGGAAGAACGCGGTGCCGGAACCGCCACCGTCACCTACCGCCTGCACGATTGGCTTTTCTCCCGCCAGCGCTACTGGGGTGAGCCCTTCCCGATTGTTTGGGATGAGGAGGGTATTGCGCACGCGCTACCCGAATCGATGCTCCCCTTGGAGCTGCCCGAAATGGAAGACTTCTCGCCGGCGTCTTACGATGCCGACGACGCAAATTCACTGCCCCAACCTCCGCTGGAACGCAACCCGGAATGGGTGAATGTGGAGCTTGACCTGGGTGATGGTCTCAAGAAGTACCGCCGCGAAACCAATACCATGCCGCAGTGGGCAGGTTCGTGCTGGTACGAATTGCGCTATGTGGATCCCACCAATTCGGATAGCTTCTGCGCCCCGGAAAACGAAGCCTACTGGATGGGCCCGCGTCCCGAGGCCGGTAACACTTCCGGAGGGGTGGATTTGTACGTGGGCGGCGTCGAACACGCGGTGCTCCACCTGCTCTACGCGCGTTTCTGGCACAAGGTCCTCTTTGACCTGGGTTATGTTTCCTCTTCGGAGCCTTTCCACAAGCTCTTCAACCAGGGCTACGTACAGGCATATGCCTATACCGATGCTCGCGGGGCCTACGTGCCGGCCGATGAGGTAGAAGAACGCGAAGAAAACGGCGAAACGGTCTTCTACTACCGGGGGGAGAAGGTCAACCGGGAATACGGGAAGATGGGCAAGTCCCTCAAGAACATCATCACACCTGATGATATGGCTGATCAGTACGGTGCGGATACGTTCCGCGTCTACGAAATGTCCATGGGTCCGCTTGATGTTTCCCGGCCCTGGGATACCCGCGCGGTGGTAGGTTCGCAGCGCTTCTTGCAGCGGCTGTGGCGCAATATCGTTGATGAGCGCACCGGCGAGGTGACGGTCAGTGACGCGGCTCCGGATACCGAAACCGCTAAGCTCCTGGCCCGCACCATCGCGGGAGTGGCTGATGATTACGATCATATGCGTATCAACACCGCGATCTCCAAGCTCATTGTTCTCAATAACCATCTCACCGGGCTGACGGCGGTACCGCGGGAAGCTGCCTGCGCTATCGTGGCCATGGTGGCACCGGTGGCCCCCCATATTGCCGAAGAACTCTGGGCACGTTTGGGTAATAGCGGCCTGGTCGCGCGCGCTGCGTTCCCGCAGGTTAGCGACGCAGCGCTGCTGGTGGATGACACCGTGACCTGCGTGGTGCAGGTGAAGGGTAAGGTCCGCGCCCGTCTGGAGGTACCCCAGGATATTTCCGATGCGGATCTGACCGCCCGGGCCCTGGCTGAAGAACGGGTGCAGGCCTTCCTGGAGGGCGAACCGCGCAAGATTATTGTGCGTGCTCCGGGACTCATCAATATCGTTCCCTAAAGCGGAACGCAGGCAAGTCTCAGGCTCTGCTGGGGTCCGAGCCTGAAATGCTCGTTCACGCCCGTGAAGTGGGCGCCAATCCAAGGGGAGGAACCCGCGGGAGTAAGGAGGAATATCGTGGCACGTATGCGAATCACAGCGCAGGACTTTGACGGTAACCCGGCGTGGCTTCTTAGCGCACCGGGCGGAGCCAGCGCCCTCGTAGCTGCACGCGGGGCCACCCTCCTCTCCTGGAGTCCCGACGGGGAGGTGTTTTCCGGATACCGTAACGGTGCCGAACTGGAGGAGGCAGATGGGGGGCGTGGGCTTATCGAAGCCCCCTGGGTGGGGCCTCTCGCCGGCGGGTGCTACACCTGGGATGGGCAGAGCTACCGCCTCGAAGCGGATACCACCGGGCGGTGCTTGCGGGTCCACAGCTGCGAATTCCGGCGGGAACGCTCCGCAGATGCGCTTATTTTGCGCGCGGAGCTTCCCGCGGTAGCGGGCTACCCGTGGCCCGTGGGAATCCAAGTGGTCTATGCGCTGGGGGATTCCAGCGCGGGAACCCATCATCTTTCCGTCAGTCTGGAAGTGACGAACCGGGGTGAGAGCTGCGCCCCGGTGGCGGTCGCGTGGAACGGCTACTTGCGTTTCCCGCAGCTCGCTTCCATTTCAAAAATGTCGACGACGGTTAGTGCGCGCACCAAGATCGCAGCCGATGCCCACGGAATCCCGGCTCCCGGCGATGCCGCGCTCACGGGGGTAAGCACCCCCGTGGAGTGGCCGGTACTCGGAGCTAGCCGTATCGACTCCACCTTCACCTCGCTGGTGCCCACCAGTGACGGAGTCGTGGCAACCGTGCTGACCGATCCAGCTCGCGAACGCGATATCATCCTCGCCCAGGAACCGAGCGAAGCACCCTATGTGCGGCTATGGACCGGGGATACTCTGGAACGCGGGGCCCGGGAAGCTCTCCTGGTTGCCCCGGCCTCTGCCTTGCCCAATGCTTTTAATCGTTCGGATCAAGTGGGGCGCGTGGCGCTAGCGCCGGGCCAGTCCCGCAGCCTCACCGTCACCATGAGCTATCCGGCTACCTCTGCTCCGTATGCCCGAAAGTAAGCGGAATCCGCGCTAGCGCCGCCGCCCGAAAATCGAATTAATAATTGAACGGCCGAGTGACCTTCCGGCACTGCGCACCACCGAATCAATTGCGGCATCGCGGCGCCGGGCCTGCCGTTGCGCCTCCTTCTCGGCATTCCGTTGGGCCTGCCGAGCCTGACGCTCCGCTTCCCGCTCCGCGGCCGCCAGTTTTTTCTCCGCCTCGCGGGCAGCTTTCTTCGCCGCGGCTTCCGCGGCCCGCCGCTGCTCTTCAGCTTCTTTAGCAGCCACCGCGGCAGCTTCTCGTTGCGCGCGCCGCGCGGCAACAGCGCGGGCAGCACCTTCGCTTGCGGTATCCCCGGCTATAGGAGCAGGCCGGGGTGTGGTGCCAAGAGCGGTGCTCAACGCGGCCGGTCCGGCTGGGCCCATGATAGAGCGCGGCGCCCAGAGCCGGGTAGGGGCCACGGCCGTAGGGGCGCCGTCGTCGCCCAAACCTGTAACCACAGCCTCGCCGGTGCCGAGCGCGGGTAGCACGGCCGCTATATCGAGGGGTGAGAAGGGGAAGGTTTTTGCTGTTTCCTTGAGAATCTTCACGTCCTTGGGCGTGTGGGCGCGCAGCGCGTGGTGAATGCGGGTGCCCAGCTGCGCGAGCACCGATTCGGGAATATCCTGCGGCGTTTGAGTCACGAAGAAAACGCCTACACCTTTCGAGCGGATGAGGCGCACCACGCGGGTAACCTCGTCCACGAAATTCCGGGAAGCGCCCGAGAACAGCAGATGCGCTTCGTCGAAGAAGAACACCAGGCGGGGCAGGGGAGTATCGCCCACTTCGGGAAGATCGGAAAAGAGCCGACTGAGTATCCACATGGTGAAAGTGGAGAAAAGTTCGGGCATATCGCGCACGTCGGGAAGTTCGAGGGCGGAGATAACACCGCGTTCGCCTTCGTGGGCGATGAGCTCGCTGGGGCTAAAGGACGGGCGCTGGAAGAACATGTCTCCGCCCTGCGCAGCCAGGGCTGATACCTCGCGCAGAATCACCCCGGCGGTGGCGGTCGATACCCCGCCAATACCGGATAGCTCCGCCTTCCCCGCCGTGGTCAAATAATGAAGTACCTCGCGCAGATCCTCCAGGGTGTACAAGTGCAGATTCTCTTTTTCCGCCCACGCGAAAACCAAGGCCAGCGCCGATTCCTGGGTGTCATTTAGTTTCAGGGCCCGGGCTAAGAGCAAAGCACCGAAATCTTCCACCGTGGAACGTAGCGGCACCCCGGTTGATTCGGTGAGGGAATACAGGTGGAGCGGGAACGAGGCACCGGACCAATCCTGCCCTAAAGCTCGGGTGCGGGCCGTGAGCTTATCGGAAGCCACGCCCGCTTCGCACAGGCCCGACAGATCTCCTTTAATATCGGTGAGGAAAACGGCCACTCCGGCCGCGCTCAGCTGTTCGGCCAGCAGCTGGAGAGTACGAGTTTTCCCGGTTCCGGTTGCTCCGCACACCAGGCCGTGCCGGTTGAAACTAGCGAAGGGCAGCCGCACCAGAACATCGGGGCGCGGATTCCCAGCCGGGTCCAGGTAGGCGCCCAGGGTGAGAGCCGGGCCCGATATCTGGTAGCTGCGGGCAACCTCGCTCGCGTAATCCTCACCGGTGCTTTCTGGCGATTGTTCCGGCGACGCCGCCGCCGGCTGCGCCGGTGAGCGCTTCTCTGCCGCGGTGGCGGTGGTTATGGTGTCCGCGCCGTCCGCGCCTTCCGCTCCTGCCGTGGCATCGGCGGCGGTGGCTACTGCCGGGGAGGCTGCGGCGGCAAGTGCGGCATCGAGGCGGGCCTGGGCGAGTTCGGCTTCGGCGCGGGCAGCTTTGGCAGCGGCTTCGGCCGCTTGGGCACGCAGGCGAGCAATATCGGCGTCGTTCATACCAATATTGTAGAGCGGGCAATGGCCGTGGCTATCCACAGCTCGGCAAACGTTAGCGTTATCCCCAGGCCAGTGGGGCTGCCAACGCTGGGTGTGCCTCGGTGTGCATGATAGCCCCATGAATGCTTCTCTGCCTCGCCCTGCCCCGCGCCTGAGTCTGCCCTTTAACGATCCTCTCAACGAAACCCGCGGGGATCCGGGTGCGGGTGCGCCGCCCGGCCAGAGCCCGGTACGGGATTTCGCCACGCTGGCCCTCGGTGCGGGCACCGGCGAGGATATCGCCGTGCTCACCACACCCGCGCAATCATCGCGGTGGCGGTGGTCACCCCGCGCGTTGGGCGCCTTTGCTATAGCTTTGCTGGGCGGGCTGCTCATTCTCGGGCTGCTGGTATGGCTCGGGCGCGGTGGTGGTCCCGTTTCCGCCAACCCCGCAGCGGTGCCACCGGGAAGCAGTGTGGCCAGTTCGGGTTCCAACACGGAAAATCCGGCTGTGGTATCTACCGATCCGCAGGCTTCGCCGGGCCCTTCGCACGGCCGGGTAATGGGTAGCACACCTGGGCCGGCTGGCCCTACCGCGGGAGAATCCGCTCCCGCAACCATCGTTGCCTATATTTCTGGTGAAGTGGCCACTCCGGGAGTGTATAGCGCTCCCGGTGGGGCACGTGTCAATGACCTCGTGGAATTAGCCGGTGGGCTCACCCCGAATGCGGATGGCGCCGCGATCAATCTTGCCGAACCGGTAGCGGATGGCTCCCATATTCATATTCCCGCTCCCGGTGAAGCACCGCGAGCACGCATCGGCTCTGGAGCTAGCACAAGCCCGGGTGGGAGCGGTGGTAGCGCAGGTGGGAATAGCGGTGGGGCGGGCGGCGGCGCGGCCGGTGGGGATAAAGCATCTGGGAAAGCCGGCTCGGGTGCCCTGATCAACCTTAATACCGCCTCAGCCAGCGACTTGGAGAGCCTCCCCGGGGTTGGCCCGGCTACCGCTCGGGATATCCTCACCTGGAGGGAAAACAACGGCCCCTTTACCGCTCCGGAAGATCTTCTTGAGGTCCCCGGTATTGGACCAGCTAAATTTAATAAGCTTTCCGCGCTGGTGACAGTATGATCCGCAAGCTCGATGTCCCGCGCAGTCGCAGTGCCAGGGGCAAGCGCAGCGATCTGTGCAAGCCTAGGGTGTTCGGCGATCCCCGCACTCGCAGAAGCCAGCGAAGTTCGCATTGCGCGCATGCGGGCCACGGTCAGGATATGCGCCTCCTTCCATCAGCCGCCGCGGCCCTGGGCGGGGCGTGGGCGGCGCTGAGCGGGTATGCGCACTTCGGATTCCTCGGTGCTGCCCTGTGCATCGTGGCAGCTTGGGCAGTAACCGGGTATGCCCGGGCGCATCCCGGCCGGCGCGGGAAAGCAAGCGGGGTGGTTTTGAGTATCCTCGCGGTGGCGTGCACGCTGGGTGCTACCAGTATCGCCGGGCTGCTCGCCCTCTCTGCCGCGCATATCCCGGCAGTCAGGGGAAGCGTGGAACTGGATGCCTATGTCATGACCCGCCCGGAACCCTCCACTATGCCGTGGGGAGAAGAAAAATGCACGGCGCTGCTGCGCCCCGCAAAGATCACCACCGCTGGCCCGAACGGGGTGCAGCTTGCCAGCGGCCCCCGCGCGCGAATCCGAGCGGAAGTTCCCTGCACAGCCCTGGCGGGTCAGCGCGTGTTTGGGCAGGGCCGACTCACCCCCGCGCACGGGCGGCGGGAAAGTGCCCGCTGGTCCGGGCCTGCCCTCCAAACACGCGGGAGTGGCGCGCTGAGCGCCGGCATCGTTCACCGCATCGATACCGCGCTTGCCACGCTGCTCTCCACCCGCCCTGAGCACGCCCGCGGCCTTATCCCCGGGGTCGCCCTCGGAGACGATAGCCGGGTATCCCCGGAACTGGAAGAAGCCATGCGCACAACGGCCCTTACCCATCTCATTGCGGTCTCCGGGGCTCATGTATCCCTTGTTCTCGGCATCATTATTATGGCGGTGGGCCGGGCCCGGCCCCTGCGTACCGCGTTAGCGGGAGTGGTGGGTTTAGGTGGACTGGTTATTCTGGTGGGACCCGCGCCCTCGGTTATCCGGGCGGCACTCATGGGCCTGGTGGTTCTCGCAGCAGTGGGAATGAACCGCCGAAGCCAAGCTATCAATGCCCTGAGCTGCGCGAGCATCACCGCTGCCCTCATTGATCCGTGGCTCGCAACCGGCTACGGTTTCCTGCTCTCCGCCAGTGCCACCCTCGGAATTATCTGCGGAGGATACCCGCTTACGGAACACCTCAGCAGGTTCTTCCCGGCCGCACTCGCCCGGGTCGTTGCCATTCCGCTGGTGGCCCAAATCTCCTGCCTACCCGTACTGCTCCTCTTCACCGAAGCTGGGTCGCTGTGGGCGGTTCCGGCTAATGCGCTTGTGGCACCCGTCGTCGCACCCCTCACTATTTTCGGACTTGTCGGGGCGCTCACCGCACCGCTGTTCCCGGTGCTCGCCGGCCTCGCCATCTCCTTTGCGCAACTGGCCACGTGGTGGATTGACCACGTAGCCCGCGCCCTTGCCTCCCTACCGGGATCGGGAATTCCCCTTGTCCTTGCCGGAATCGGTCATATATGTGCGGTCTTGGTGCTCCTGGTGATACCCCGCCTGAGCGCAATCCTGATTCTGGTGGCCGCCCTCGTGGCCCTCGGGCTATCACGAGGGCCGGGCGCTACCGTGATTCCCTCCAACTGGACGGCGGTGCAATGCGATGTGGGCCAGGGATCAGCTTTCCTCTACCGGGTGCGCGGATACACGATAATGATTGATGTTGGACCTCGCACTCCCGCCGCTGCTCGCTGCCTAAGCGATGCTCAGGTGAGTCATCTTGATCTCCTCATCCTCTCCCATTTTCACTCCGATCACGTGGAAGGGTTACGCGACGTTCTCAGCACCGCAACAATCAGCGCGGTATGGATATCTCCAAATTCCGCCCCGAAGCCCCAGTCCCGCACCGCACTCGACTTACTCGATTCCCATTCCATTCCGGTGAACGTGGTAGCCGCAGGAACAACCTTGCGGGTAGATGATGTTCCCATCGCCCGGATTCTTAGCCCGCATCCGGGTGCGCGTAGCATTCCCGAGGAAGCCAACGCGGATTCCCTCGTGATCCTCCTCGACGCTGATGGTGTGGACAGCCCGGGCCGGGCAGCTAACGCCGGCGCGAGCGGTGGCACTAGCCAGGCTGCTCAACGCATCGTGGTTCTCGGAGATGCGACTGCCCCGGCCCAAGAACGCCTCGTGGGGGCGGTCGGGCCGGTTGATATCGCCGTCGTCGCCCATCACGGAAGCGCGGACCAATCCGCACGCCTCGCCCGTGAACTTGACCCCGCAATTGCCCTGATATCCGTGGGGGAGAATAGTTACGGGCATCCCTCCGCACGCGTCTATGAGCTTTATTCCGGTGCCCAGATTTATCCCACCCTCGCGTGCGGGGCAATCGCATGGGCGGAAGGGGACCTCGTTTCCGAATGCGAGGAGCCACCCACGCAGCCCACGCCACCCAAGCCACCCGCCGTGCAGCAGGTGGGTTATGACATGAGAGAATGGAGCTATGGCAGCCAAAGAACGCGCGGTCGGGTACGACGCTCTCCGCTTAGAACCGGTGATCCTCATCGTTGGCGCGGAACCGGTCCTTGCCGAGCGCGCCTGGGCCCGCCTCATCAGCCTTGCCCGCCAGGCGCACCCTGAGGTGCAGGTCGTGCGCGTGGACGCGGCAACCTATGAACGCGGGGCCCTCGCCCTGCACACCTCACCTTCACTTTTTGGTGACCATTGCATCGTCATCGTCACCGGCGCCGAACATATGAATGACGCGTTCCTCACGGAGATGCTCGCCTACCTACCGCAGCCCAATGCGGATATTCCCGTGATCATCCAGCACGGGGGAGGTACCCGCGGTAAAAAACTCCTTGACGCTATCGCGGCGGGTGGTTGGCAAGTAGCCCGGATCGAAAAAATCAAACGCGATGACGATAAGGCGCGCTTGGTGACAGCGGATGTGCGGGCCGCCGGGCGCAAAATCACGGACGGGGCGGTGCGGGCGCTCGTTGATGCACTCGGCCAGGACCTGCGCGAATTACTCAGTGCCACCTCCCAACTCCTCGCGGATGTGGAGGGGATGATCACCGAGGACCATATTCGGGATTTCTATGCCGGGCGCAATGAAGCAACACCCTTTGAGATCGCGGATGCTGCCTTGGCCGGGCGTACCGGCCAAGCTTTGGCACTGGCCCGCCACGCTTTCGCCACCCGGGTCAACCCGGTTCCCATCGTGGCGGCGCTCGCGGCGAAACTGCGCCAGCTCGCTATTGTCCAGGCGCCTGGCATCACCCAGCGAGAATTGAAAATGGCGCCCTGGCAGGCCCAACGGGCCCGCCGGGAAGCACGCGGGTGGAGCGATGCCGGACTCGGGCAAGCCATTCGAGCGGTGGCGCTCGCCGATGAACAGGTCAAGGGTGCCTCCCGCGACCCGCAGTTCGCTGTTGAACACGCGATTATCACCATCGGGCGCGCCCGGCGCACGCGGTAGCGACTAACCCGCACAGTCTCACGCTTGCCGGGGTGCTCAGGCCCCTTCGGGAAACGTGGAATAATAAGGAATGTCCCGCGGCGGCGCGACAATGGCGTATCTGGAGCGCCGCCCACGCAGACCGCAGCACGGTAGTGCTGTACTGAGGAGCACTTTATGCTTGTTGGAATACCACAAAGTACCCGCCCGGGTGACCCCCTGGTGGCGGGCACCCCCGATACCGTCGCCAAGCTCATCGCTTTGGGCTACGAGGTCGTGGTGGAAACGGGGGCGGGGGAGGCCTCGTCCTACCCCGATAGCCAATACGAAAGCGCGGGCGCACGCCTCGTTTCCGCGCAAGAAGCCTGGGCTGCGGATATTGTTTTAGCCACCGACGCCCCGGATGTGAGCTACCTTGACCGCATGAGCCGCGGCGCCACCCTCATTGCGCGTATGAACCCGGCCGGCTCGCCCGAGCTTATCGAGGAACTTTCGCGCCGTGAACTCACGGCCCTGGCGCTTGACGCAATTCCGCGTATTTCGCGCGCTCAGTCCATGGATGTACGTTCCTCGATGGCCAATATTTCCGGCTACCGTGCCGTTATCGAAGCAGCCTCCCACTTCGGGCGGCTTTTCACCGGGCAGGTTACCGCCGCCGGTAAGGTTCCCCCGGCCACCGTCTACGTTATTGGAGCGGGAGTTGCTGGGCTTGCGGCGGTTGGCACCGCCAATTCCATGGGTGCGATCGTCAAGGCAACGGACGTGCGTGCCGATGTTGCCGAACAGGTTCAGTCCATGGGTGCCGAATTCGTGGAGATCCCGGTACGCCAGGAATCCGCGGACGGTTACGCCCGTGAAATGACCGCGGATCAGGCCAACGCAGCCGGGGTGGTCTACGCCCGGGAAGCAGCCGCGGCGGATATTGTTATTACGACGGCGCTCATCCCCGGCAAGCCGGCCCCGCAACTATTGGACTCTGCGGCGGTAGCCGCCATGAAACCCGGCAGCGTCATCGTTGATTTGGCGGCGGCTAACGGCGGAAACGTGGCCGGTACTCGCCCGGGAGAAGTTGTCCACACCGAGAACGGCGTCACGATTATTGGCTACGAAGATCTTGCCCTACGCCTGCCCGGCCAAGCCTCGCAGCTTTTCGGGCAGAACCTCGTCAATTTCCTCAAACTCACCACCCCGGGTAAGGACGGCCAGCTGGTGCTGGATACCGAGGATGATATTGTGCGCGGTATTCTGGTCACCCTCGGGGGAGCGGTGGCCTGGCCGCCCCCGCCCATCAAGGTCTCGGCCGCGCCGGCTGCGCCTCCAGCGCCTCCCGCACCGCCGGCCGCCCCTGAACCGTCCCGCCCTAGCCCGTTGCGCTACCTGTGGGCCGGGCTGGCAGCGGCGGTAGCCCTGTGGATTCTCTTCACGGCCCCGCCGAGCATGACTTCGCATTTCATCGTCTTCATGCTGGCCTGCGTGGTGGGCTTCTACGTCATCACCTCGGTGACGCACGCGCTGCATACACCGCTCATGTCCGTAACGAACGCGATTTCCGGAATCATCGTGGTGGGGGCAATCCTCCAGCTCAGTTCGGGACATCTAGCCGTGACCATCCTTGCCGCTATTGCACTCACCCTCGCTTCCATCAATATTTTCGGTGGATTCTTGGTGACTGCGCGCATGCTGTCTATGTTTAAGAGGAGCTAAGCCGTGCTCACTACTATTAACGACGTCCTTGCCCTTGCCACCCCGAACTTGGGTGGTCTCAAGGTTGCTTTCAGCGTGCAAACTGTCGCCTACCTGGTGGCGGCCCTGCTCTTCATTCTCGCTCTGGCCGGGCTTTCCAAACAGGAAACCGCCGCGAAAGGTAATATTCTGGGCGCCATTGGAATGGTGTTGGCCCTGGTCGCCACCATTATCGTGGTTCTCGCTTTCCCCACGGAGGCTTCTTCCACTGTTGTTGTGCTGGTGCTCGTGCTCGCCCTCGTGGTGGGCGGCGGCATCGGGATTTGGAGGGCCCGCACCGTGGAAATGACGGGCATGCCCGAACTCATCGCTCTGCTTCATTCTTTCGTGGGCGCGGCAGCGGTGCTGGTGGGCTACAACTCTTTCCTCCAGCAACCCGGGGAAGATTTCTCCCCCACAAATGCCTTCCATATGGGCGAAGTGGGCTTGGCTGTGTTCATCGGCGCGATCACCTTCACCGGATCGGTATGCGCCTACCTGAAACTCGCGGGGAAGATTCCCGGCAAGCCGCTGGTGCTCCCGGCCCGTAATCTTCTCAATTTGCTGGCGATCCTGGCGTGCCTGGGGCTTATTATCTGGTTCGCCTGGACCCGCGGGGTAGGGGCCGGCCTCATTCCCCTCATCCTCATCACGATTATTGCGCTGCTGCTCGGGGCACATATGGTGCTCGCGATCGGCGGTGGTGATATGCCCGTCGTCGTATCAATGCTCAATTCCTACTCGGGCTGGGCGGCAGCGATGGCTGGCTTCACCCTCGGCAATGACCTCCTCATCATCACCGGAGCGCTGGTGGGGTCCTCGGGCGCGTATCTCTCCTACATCATGTGCAAGGCCATGAACCGTTCTTTCATTTCGGTGATCCTGGGCGGTTTTGGGTCCGACGGCGCAGTTACCGGAGAGGCGCGTGACTATGGCAGCCACACGGAAACCACCGCGGCGGAGGTGGCCCAAGAGCTCGCGGACGCCAGCTCGGTGATTATTGCTCCCGGTTACGGTATGGCCGTGGCCCAAGCCCAATATCCGGTGGCGGAGCTGACGAAGAAGCTGCGCGAGAACGGAACCGAGGTACGTTTCGCTATCCATCCGGTAGCAGGGCGCCTGCCCGGGCATATGAACGTGCTGCTGGCCGAAGCGAAAGTCCCCTATGACATCGTGGAGGAAATGGACGATATCAACGATTCCTTCGCGGATACCGATGTCGTGCTGGTTATCGGGGCGAATGACACGGTCAATCCTTCGGCTTCCGAGCCCGGTTCGCCTATCGCGGGTATGCCGGTGCTGCATGTCTGGGATGCCAAGAAGGTGATCGTATTCAAGCGGTCCATGGGCAATGCCGGCTATGCCGGGGTGCAAAACCCGCTGTTCTTTAATGAGAATACCGATATGCTGCTCGGCGATGCCAAGGCATCCGTGGATGCCATCAATGCGGCTTTCCCCGGTTAAGGTAGCCTCGCTCCCGCGCCCTAGCCCGGGCGTGGCCGGGGCAAGCTGAGCAACTATAACCGCTTAGGGAATCCCTCAGTTAGCGCAGGTGGCCGGAACACCTTTCAGGTTCCGGCCACCTGCGCTACGTGTATATCTAGCGACTCTTATAGATAAGTTTCTTTCAGGATTCTGACTTCAATTCGATTGTTGGATAGAAATATAACAAACCGTGATATGCGCTAAATGAAGTGTTGCAAAAGTGTAATAGGAAATTGATTTACGGTGAGTGTGACTCGTGTTACGGTGAAATCGTACCTGTAATAAGCGTCACAGGTATTCACATCTATGAAGGAATTGCTATGTCTATCAAAAGTTTCGCCGTACTTCCTGTTACTCTCGCTTTTGCCTGCGGCGGGTCTCTCCCGGCAGTTGTTGCTGGTGACGAGGTGCCGCAAGGGTCTCATGTTAATATGTCGATACCTACCAGTGAGGATGACGCTCTCGCGCAAGACTTGGCAAAGGTGCTTATTGAAGCGGAAAGCGTGCCACCAGATGGTCAGCTTCGAACAACGGGATCTTTGCGGTGGAAGGTGACGAAAGAGTCGTCGCAAGAACTCTCCCTCATGGGTAGGGAGCAGGGCTACGCTCCTCAGTTCCGAGTGACCGCAGGTTGGTATCTATACCTTTATCTCAACACGGACGAACATAAGCGGATTGGAATGGCTGTCGGTGGAGTGCTTGGAAATGCCATATGCGGTTCGTTGGGAGTTACGGGGGTTGGTGGCCTTGCCTGTGTAACCGTCTTGGCAACGTTTTCACGTTACCTTATGGAAAAAGGCGCACCTGGGCCGAATCAATGTGGAGAGCTTAGGTTGTTGTGGGGAGCGTTCACCCCGGTAGGTTATAAAATAATCAATCGTCCGTGCAATGAGATTTAAGGAGGGGGTATGCGTTCGAAGAGGTACTTCTATTTCTCGCAACTGGCACTTGGTGTCGTGTTGAGCTGCTTTGTACTGAATGTACTGAAGAGGCGTTCTTGGTATGACTACGCTCTTATCCCCGGCCTTGTCACTCTTGCGTTATTCGGCCTTGCTCTGTGGCACCGGCATCGTGAAAACGAAGTACGCGCTACACTGCGCCGTTTGGAAGCGGAACGCAAGCACGAGGAAGAAGAATGAGGGGAACTCGGGTTGCTGGGTGAGTGTCCATCTCGGTAGTTTATAAAAACATCAATCGTCCGTGCAATGAGATTTAAGGAGGAGGTATGCGCTCGAAGAGATATTTCATATGGGCAAGTTCGTGGCTCGGTGCAACGTTGGGTATCGTGATAATGGCTCTAGTGAGGGATAACCCGTGGTACGACTACGCTCTTATCCCCGGCCTTGTCACTCTTGCGTTATTCGGCCTTGCGCTGTGGCACCGGCATCGTGAAAACGAAGTACGCGCTACACTGCGCCGTTTGGAAGCGGAACGCCGCAGTTTGGAAGCGGACCGCGAGGGCGAGCACGAAGGAGAAGAATGAGAAAATTCGTGAGCGATATGAAAAGCGGCTGGAACGCCTAGGTTCCAGCCGCTTTTTCTAATTTCCTCTAAGTATCAGCGCGGTAGATATAAGAGATACAACCGCGCCGGAGGTCCGGCCTGCATGGCCGGGGCACAGCCTACTTGGCCAGTGCGTTCACGCGCTTAGCAAGCTTCGACTTGCGGTTCGCCGCTTGGTTGCGGTGAATAACACCCTTGGACACAGCCTTGTCCAGCTTGCGGGAGGCCGCGGCCAGGAGGGTTTCCGCTTCTTCGGCATTGCCGGCTTCCACGGCAAGGCGAGTCTTACGGATGTAGGTCTTCAGTTCCGACTTAACGGCCTGGTTGCGAAGGCGACGCTTCTCGTTCGTCAGAACGCGCTTCTTCTGCTGCTTGATATTAGCCAATGAAATATCTCTTTCGGTCAATCGCTAGGCGATAGATGAATATGGTCGGAGAGGGAAGCGTTCCTCGTAGGACTGCGGGCGTGGGGCACCCGTGGTTGTTACGAAAGAACAAGGACTTGCCACCCGACCGGTGAAAGTCCATCTCCAAACACTACCAGAATCAGGCGGTTTCGCGCGAGGTCCCGGTGTGAAACCCCTCTCCCGCGCGCTTGTCCAGTAGCGTGTTCAGGAACGTGGTGACAGCGGGAAGATTCGCGATGCGGCGCAGAATGACCGTGGCACCTGACGTCGTCGTCACAAGAAGGGAACCGGAGGTGCCGGTACCCGTAGGTTGCGCCTCCACCCGTGCCACCGCGGCGAGCGGAAGATCGTGCCCGAGCTTCGTGAATACCCCGCGCCGAGTGATAATCCGGCGGTTGGTAATACTCACGGTGCTCATATACCACTGCAGCCACGGCCACCCGGCTATCGCAATAAGCGTGAGAACCCCGGCCGCCACCACCAGCCACCCGGCCAGCGGCTGCCAACTACCTGGCAGCGCGACCACCCCGAGCACCGCGAGGAACACCACCGCCGCGGCACCGAGCGCCCGCGGCAACAAATGCCGGGCATCGGGGTGCATATGGACAAGGAGTTCTTCGCCGGTTCCGAGTAGTTTTTGCGACAGAGGCATACTGACCATCGTGCCACAAAGAAAACGCGGGCGTGCGAGGCGGCCGATAGCGCGTGGGGGATGCGACGCTGCGCGATACGGTACGACGCCGCGCCTAGCTGCCCGCGCCGTGCCTGCCTCAGCTATCCAAGCCGTAGCCGCGGGCGGTGAGCTCCAAGCACGCCAGTGATTCTTCATGCGAGGTGGCCTGCACCGAAATCATGAGCTCATCGGCCTGGGCATCCCGGGCGAACGTGCGCAGATACTCGCCCACCTCGGTCGCATTACCCACCGCGGTGTAGCGGAGCATATCGAGGATCTGGCGGCCCTGCGCGCTGTCCAGCACCGCAGCAAGATCCGCATCGGAAATATCGCGGCCGGGCGCCCCGCGCAACAGCATATTGCGAACCCGAGCCCGCTTGACCCGCTCAAATTCCCGCGCGGCAGCCTCCGACGTTTCCGCCGCGGTCACATTTACCGCCGCAATGACATAGGGGTGGGCAAGGGCTTCGGAGGGCTGGAAATTCTCCCGGTAGTGGGCGATAGCCTCGTGGAGCAGGCGCGGAGCGAAATGAGAAGCAAAAGAATAGGGTAGGCCCAGCTGCGCGGCCAGATCCGCCCCGAAAAGCGAAGAACCCAGAATAATGAGGGGGACGTGGGTGCCCTGGCCCGGATAGGCCGCCACGCCCGGTACCCGGGAAGTATCCCCGAGGAACCCCTGGAGTTCCATCACATCACGGGGGAAGTTCTCATAGGCGCTAGCATCGCGGCGCAGCGCGTAGAGGGTGCGGCTATCGGTGCCCGGTGCCCGCCCGAGCCCCAGATCGATACGGTTCGGGTACATCTCCGCAAGGGCCCCGAATTGTTCAGCAACGACGAGCGGAGAATGATTGGGGAGCATGACACCGCCCGCACCCAGCCGAATCCGTGCGGTGTGGGAGGCGACGTAGCCGATGATAATCGCGGGGGAGGAGGAGATCACCGTGGGCATATTGTGATGCTCGGTGTACCACACCCGGGTGTATCCCAAAGCCTCGGCGCGCTGGGCGAGGTCCACACAGCGGTGCAGGGCCGCGGCGGGGGCTTCGCCGTCGTACCGCGTAGCGAAATCTAACACTGACAAAGGAACATTCATGGCAACTCCCGTGACCGATATATCCATATCCATTATGGTCCAAGGACTATACTTGAGCAGAGTTTATTGTGAAGGAGAGACGTGCCTATTTCTTCCGCTGAGGAATCGCGCGCCATTATTCCGGGCGCCACACCGCCCGAGCGTATCCGCAACTTTTGTATCATCGCGCATATTGACCACGGAAAATCCACGCTAGCTGACCGGATGCTCCAGCTCACCGGCATCGTGGAACAGCGCGAGATGCGCGATCAGTACCTGGACCGGATGGATATTGAGCGCGAACGCGGCATCACCATCAAATCGCAGGCCGTGCGGTTGCCGTGGTCGGTGGAGGGGAAAGCTTACGCCCTCAATATGATCGATACCCCCGGCCACGTGGACTTCTCCTATGAAGTGAACCGTTCGCTGGCGGCCTGCGAAGGCGCGGTGCTGCTCGTGGATGCCACCCAGGGGATTGAGGCGCAAACTTTGGCCAATCTCTATATGGCCATGGAAAACGACCTCACGATTATTCCCGTCCTCAATAAAATTGATTTGCCTTCCGCGCAGCCGGAAAAAATCGCGGAAGAAGTGGCGTCCCTGCTCGGTGTGGAACCGGAGGAATGCCTAGCCGTTTCCGGGAAAACGGGGGCGGGCGTGCCGGAACTGCTGGACCGGATCGTCGCGGAGATTCCCGCGCCCTCCGGGCGCCCGGAGGGGCCGGCTCGCGCCATGATTTTCGATTCTGTTTACGATATTTATCGCGGGGTCGTCACCTATGTGCGTGTGGTTGATGGTGAGCTAACTACCCGCTCGAAGGTGCGGACCATGGCTACCCGCACCGAACATGAACTCCTGGAACTGGGCGTGATCTCCCCGGAACCCACCCCCACCACCGCGCTGGGTGCCGGGGAAGTGGGGTACCTCATCACCGGGGTGAAGGATGTGCGCCAAACCCGCGTGGGAGATACCGTGACCGGCGCGCGGGAGAGTGCCACCGAAGCCCTGCCCGGCTATCTCGATCCGAAACCGATGGTGTATTCCGGGATCTATCCTATGGACGGCTCTGATTTCCCGAATCTGCGCGAAGCCCTGGAAAAGCTCAAGCTCAATGATGCCTCGTTGGTGTATGAACCGGAAAGCTCAGTGGCCCTCGGTTTCGGTTTCCGCTGCGGCTTCCTGGGATTGCTCCACTTGGAGATTATCCGCGAACGCCTCGAGCGGGAATTCGACCTCGATATTATTGCCACCGCGCCCTCGGTGATCTACCGGGTCATCACAGACGCCGGTGAAGAACTCACCGTCACCAACCCCTCGGAATTCCCGGAAGGGAAAATTCGGGAGATTTACGAGCCGACCGTGCGCGCCACGATCCTGGCTCCTTCCGATTACGTAGGCTCCATTATGGAGCTGTGCCAGGAACGGCGCGGGGCGCTGCAGGGCATGGATTACCTTACGGCCGAACGGGTGGAGATCCACTACGTGCTGCCGCTAGCGGAGATCGTGACCGATTTCTTTGATCAGCTCAAGTCACGCACGAAGGGCTACGCCTCCCTCGATTACGATATTGCCGGCGAACAGCCCTCTGATCTAGTCAAGGTCGATGTGCTCCTCAACCACGAACAGGTGGATGCTTTCTCCGCTATCGTCCACAAAGACAAGGCATATTCCTACGGCAATGAGATGACGAAGAAACTCAAAACCCTCATTCCGCGCCAGCAATTCGAAATCCCGGTGCAGGCCGCGGTGGGTTCGCGCATTATCGCCCGCGAAACTATTAAGGCCCTGCGTAAGGACGTGCTGTCCAAGTGCTACGGCGGCGACGTCTCCCGTAAACGCAAGCTGTTGGAAAAGCAGAAGGAAGGCAAGAAGCGCATGAAGTCCATCGGGCGCGTGGACGTGCCCCAAGAAGCTTTCGTGGCAGCTCTCACCTCCGAAGCACCCACGGGGAAGTAAGCATGGCCGAGTCTCCCGCACCAGATCGCTCCCAATGGCGCATCCGCTCCTTCTCCCTGCGCGGTTCCCGCCTGGGTGCGCGCCACGAAGAAACGGTGGCCCGCCACCCCGAGCTTTTCGTGCCGCTGGCACCCGGCCCCCAGGCCACCACGGTTGCCCTCGATGCGCGCTGTGACCTCACGGAAGTTTTTGGCCGCGCGGCCCCGCTCGCCGTGGAAATCGGTCCGGGTTCGGGCGAACACGGGGTCTCCTTCGCGCAGCGCCACCCCGAATATAATGTGCTGCTCGTCGAAGCGTGGGCTCCCGGCGCGGCGCGCTGCGTGGCCAGTATTCTGCGTGCGGGCGTAACGAACGTGCGGGTGCTGGAGGCCGACGCCGCCCAGGCGCTCCCCGTCCTCTTTGGCCTGGAATGCGCGGGCCTGGTGCGCGGGGAGGATGTGACCACGTGCGGGCCGGAGCGCAGCGCCACCCATCCGAATGCTGCCAATCCGCGCGTCGAGCAGGTGTGGACATTCTTCCCCGATCCCTGGCGCAAAGCCCGCCACCACAAGCGCCGCCTGGTGGCCGCGCCTTTTGCCACGGTGGTGGCCGGGATGCTCCGGGAAGGAGGCGCGTGGCGGCTGGCCACGGATTGGGATAATTACGCCTGGCAGATGCGCGACGTCGTCGAAGCATCCCCGTACTTCACGAATCCGCATGCCGGTGAACGCCCGAACCCCGCGGATCCCACCCCGGAGCGCGGCGGTTTCGCACCGCGGTGGGAAGAACGGGTTTTGACTCGTTTTGAGGAACGCGGCATTGCGGCCGGGCGCACCATCCACGATATTCTCGCGGTGCGAGCCTAGTCTCCGATGGCTTCCCTTCCGCACGGTGAGCCGGCTCCGGCTTCCGGCATCCTCCCGAACCCGGATGTGAGCGCCGGTTTCTCCGCTTACGTCCACATTCCTTTCTGCACGGTGCGCTGCGGGTACTGCGATTTCAATACCTACACCAAGCCGAGCTTCGGGCCGGGGGCGGGCCGCGATGATTTCCCGGCGTCCCTCGCCCGTGAAATAGCGCTCTCGCGCGCGGTTCTCGACACCGGCACCAATCGCGCCGCGCTGCGCACCGTATTCTTCGGGGGCGGCACGCCCACCCTGTTGGACGCCCGGCAGCTCGTCTCGGTGCTCGCGGATCTCGCAAGCGCTTTCGGCCTGGCTGAGGGTGCCGAAATCACCACGGAATGCAATCCGGAATCCGTGGACCGCGCGGCCCTCGCGACCCTGCGCGCCGGCGGTTTCACCCGCATCTCTTTCGGGATGCAATCAGCCGTACCCGAGGTGCTGCGCACCCTCGACCGCCAGCACAGCCCCGGGCAGGTAGAACGCGTATGCGCGTGGGCGCGCGAGTTGGGCCTGGAGTATTCCCTCGACCTCATTTACGGTGCGCCCGGGGAAACAATGGGGCAGTGGCGCACCTCCCTGGCCGCGGCTCTTGCCCTCGAACCGGCGCATATCAGTGCCTACGGACTCATGGTGGAACCGGGAACCAAAATGGGCATGCAGGCCCGCCGCGGCCTCATTAGCCTCCCCGATCCGGATGAGCTCGCCGATAAATACGAGGTCGCGGACGATATTCTCAGCGCGGCCGGCTACCGCTGGTACGAAATTTCCAATTGGGCCCGCCCCGGTCACGAATGCCGGCACAATTGCTATTACTGGGAGAACGCGAATTGGTGGGGTTACGGCCCCGGCGCGCACTCGCATATTAACGGGGTACGGTTTTGGAACGTCAAACACCCGCGCGCGTACGCGGATCGCGTCTGGGCTCGCGGGATTGGAAACGACGACGGCGCCGCCGCGCCACGCGCGGCGGGCGAGGTAGCCATGAGCCACTCGGCGATTAGCTCGCCGGCCCTGGAGCGGGAAATTCTCAGTCCGGCTGAACAACGCGAAGAAAAAATCATGCTCGGTATTCGGATGAGCCGGGGAATTGATATTCCGCGGGGCGTGGATGCCGCGGTGGTGGCGGGTCTGGTTCGCGATGGTTTAGTAGAGGCAGAAATAGCGCGCTCCGGGCGCCTTGTTTTGACCCGGCGCGGGCGGCTCCTGGCTGATACCGTAACCCGGGCGCTCTGGTAGCGCAGTGGGTAGTTATGCGTGGCGGCGGCGAATCCGCAGCGAAGGCCGCTTGATCCCGAGCCGGTAGCGGCGCTTGGGCGCACGCCCGATGAGGAAGATCCCGAGCAGCATAATAATGGCGCCCAACCATTGCAGGGCGGAGAGCCGTTCTCCAACCAGTAGCGCGGAAAAAATAATGGCACTCAGGGGCTGAATCAAAATAAGGGTAGCGGCCACCGAGGGATTAACGAGGGGCATACTTGCCTGGCAGAACAACCATCCCAGTACCTGGCTGGAAAGCGCGATAAGAATCATCCATCCCCAGGAACTCGCTGAGAGTGCGAGGGTGAGAGGCCCGTGGGTGGCAATGAGCAGCGGGGTGGACACCACCGTGGTTACCAGGCAGACGATCGCCATGGCGGTGCCCTGATGGTGCGGAGAATTTGTGCGCCCGGTGAGGACCACGTAGACGGTATAGGTCAGGCCCGCGAGCGCGGAGAGGATAATGCCGCGTACCAGATCGGATCCGCCGGCGCCGTCGAGAATACCGGAAAGTAAGAAAATCCCGCCGAGGGAAAAAGGCGCGGCCACGAAAAACATCCACGGGACCCGGTTGCGGAAGAAAATCCAGGCGACCAACGGTACCGCGAGGGCCTGCACGTAATTGACCACCACAGCGGAAACCGAGGGGCCGGCTAGTAGTACCGACGGCGTCCACAAGGCCATATCCACCCCGAAGCACACCCCGCATACCGCGTAGAGCAGCAGGTCAGCGCGACGCATCGGCCCGTACTGGCGCCATTCATGGACCACCATGGGCAGTAGGGCAAGGAAAGCGAGACCGAAGCGGAAGAACACAATCGTGGTGGCGTTTTCTCCCGATAGCGTGATGAAGGGAGAGACAAGTCCCACGAGAACCGAAGCGACGGCGAGGGTGCCGCGCGGGGACGCAACAGCGATTTTGTCCACGACGGAGCGGCGCTGGGAGGCCACGTGATCACAACTCCTGATAGGGGTGAAGAAGAACCGAAACAACGAGGGCAGCGGCTCCGGCCGGGACCGGATAGGCGCACGCAGCAAGGATATACCCTGAGGGCCTAGGAATCGTAGCGCTACCGGGTGCGTCCTCGCGCTACCGGGTACGCCTTTCCCTACCGGGTGCCGGCAGCGGTCACGAAATCAATGAGTTCTTCCATGCGGCCCAGTAGCGCGGGCTCAATATCTTTATACGAATGCACGCAGCTAAGAATCCGGGCCCAGGCCCGGCCAATATCTTCCGCGGTTTCGTGCGGCCAGCCGAGCCGGCGCAGGGTACCCACTTTAATATCTTCCCCGCGCGGTACCTCCGGCCAGGCGCGCAAGCCCACGGCGGCAGGTTTAATCGCTTGCCACACGTCGATATAGGGATGGCCGAGCACGAGCACGCCCGGGCCGGCCACCCGCGCCGCAATCCGAGATTCTTTGGAACCGGGCACCAGGTGATCTACCAGTGCACCCAGGCGATGCTCATTATCGGGAGCAGTTTCCCGCACTACGGACTCCAGATTATCCACCCCGAGTAATTCTTCGACCACCACCCCTTCGAGAGCCAGATCTTCACCCCAGATCTTGGCCACCAGTTCGGCGTCGTGCTTGCCTTCTACCCAGATACGCGAGGCGCGTGCTACGCGCGCCCGCGCCGTGACGTGAAAAGATCCGGACGCGGTTAAGAGCCGGCCGCGCGGGGCCTCCACTTTCGGGGTGGTGATTTCTACCGGCTCACCCTCGATCCAATAACCTTTGCCCAGCGGGAAGGAACGGCGCACCCCGCCGCGGCCCTCCACTTCCATCTGCCAGCGGCCGGCTACTTTCCCTACCGAAAGCACCTCGCCCACGAAGCCGGAGGCCACATCCTCGATGAGGAGGCCGGGGGCGGCCGGAACGGGGCGGGAGGGGCGGCGGTGGTCGTGCGGGTCGCGGGCGAGGACGTCGTCGCCGTAGCGATCAGGCATTCCGGTAGCAGAGAACATCACGCTCTAAGGGTATGCGCTCCCGGGCGTCCCCGCGTAGAATTAGCACTCGAAGGTATAGAGTGCTGAGCGGGGAGGAAGAACACAGGTGGCGGCAGAAGATCGGCGCGGGCGCGTTCTTGAGGCGATTGTGCGCGATTACGTCACCACCCGCGAACCGGTGGGATCCAAAGCTCTGGTAGAACGCTACGCGCTGGGAGTGTCCCCGGCTACCGTGCGTAATGATATGGCGGTCTTGGAAGAAGCCGGGCTGCTCACCCATCCGCATACCTCGGCCGGGCGCATCCCCACCGATGCCGGCTACCGCGCGTTCGTAGATTCCCTTACTACCGTCAAGCCGCTTTCGCGAGCGGAACGGCGCGCTATCAGTCAAATCCTTGATGCCGCGGTGGATCTTGATGATGTGCTGGATCGCGCCGCGCGATTGCTTTCCCACCTCACCCAGCAAGTCGCGGTCATCCAATACCCGGCGCTGGATAAAGCAGTGTTGCGCCACCTGGAACTCATTTGGCTCGGCGCTACCCGTATTCTCCTCGTGGTCATTACCAGCGCGGGGCGGGTAGAACAGCGCGTTATCGCGGTGCCTGCGCACCTGGAAGGTCTCGATGTGGACGCGGTGAGCCGGGAGGTAACTACCCGCTGTAACGGCCAGCCGTTGACCACCGCGGTTGCGGTACTCGCAGAGATCGCCGAACGCAGCGAACCGGAGGCTGCCGCAGCTCTGCGCGATATCGCGGCGGCGCTCACCACCGCGGTGCATACCGGTGCGGAGGATCGCCTCACCATGGCCGGCACCGCCAATCTTTCGCGCCATTCGGTGGATTTCCTGCACTCGATTTCTCCGGTGCTGGATGCCTTGGAAGAACAGGTGGTGCTCTTGCGGCTCCTCGCCGCAATGGAAACTGATGTGGCGGTGTCCATCGGGGCGGAAAACGATCATGAGAATCTGAGTGAAACCTCCGTGGTTTCCTCCAGTTACGAAGTCGCCGGGCACGAAGTTGCCCGAGTGGGCGTCGTCGGCCCTACTCGAATGGACTATCCCGGGAATATCGCGGCGGTACGTGCCGTTGCCCATTACCTATCCGGTATTCTGTCCGGGCAGTCCTAAGTACGGTGATACACGGTAGGGAGCACGGCGTTTGAACGGGCACTCCTCAGCTAGATAGCGCGCCGGCGCGGTCAGGGCGCAGAAAAGAACAAAGACGGGAGAAATGTGGCTGATTTTTACGAAACCCTCGGGGTGGAACGCGATGCGAGCCAGGAGCAAATCCGCAAAGCGTACCTGCGCCTCTCGCGCAAATTACACCCGGATCACGCCGGTCCGGAAGCCGCCGAACGTTATAAAGAAGTCAACGAAGCGTATACGGTGCTCTCCAACCCGGACTCGCGCCGGCAATACGACCTCGGCGGACTCGGCGGGGGAGCCGGGGCTGGCGGTTTTGGTTTCGATATGAACGATATCTTCTCCACCTTCTTCGGGGGAGCGGGTATGCGCGCGGGCGGTCCGGCCCCGCGCGGGGAACGCGGGCGTGATGCGCTGCTCGGTTTGAGCATCGAGCTCTCCGACGTGGTCTTCGGAGCCCAGCGCCAGGTCAGTGACTCCTTCTTCAGCGTGTGCCCTACATGTGCGGGTAGCGGCTGCGCGGCCGGTTCCCAACCGGTCACGTGCGGGGCCTGCCAAGGCCAGGGCATGGTTCAGCAAGTCACAAATTCCCTCTTCGGGCAAATGGTTACCCAGGTGCCCTGCCACACCTGCGAGGGCCACGGTACCGTCATCGCGGACCCCTGCCGCCCCTGCCACGGCACCGGGCGCATCCGCCAAGAAAAAACCCTCACCGTGGACATCCCGGCCGGAATCGAGAACGGAATGCGTATCCGCCTGCGCGGCCAGGGCGATGCCGGAACCTTCGGTGCCCCGGCCGGTGATATTTTTGTGGAAATCCGGGTAGCGGAACACCCTATTTTCCAGCGGGTGGGCGAAGAACTCCTCGGTGAAGTTCAGGTGCCCATGACCTTCGCGGCCCTGGGCGGAACCGTCACCATTCCGACCCTGGACGGGGACCGCGAGCTGGAGATTCCCGCCGGGACCTCATCCGGCGTGGTCCTCACCCTCAAAGGCTTGGGGGTTGCCCGTTTGCGTGGCAAGGGCCGCGGGGATATGCGTATCACCGTTGCGGTGACAACCCCAACAGACCTCGATGAACGCCAGCGCGAGCTCCTGCGCGAACTGGCCGAGCTGCGCGGGGAAAGCGTGCAGGATGCTCAGCTATCCGAGCAGGGCAAATCCTTCTTCGATAAATTGCGCGAAAGGTTGAGTTCGCTGTGACGCTCCCGCTTTTCTTCGCTGACTTCCCCGCCACCCGGCCCGGGGGCGGAGCCGGCGCATCCCTCCGGGTAGGCCAGGAACTCAGTCTCACCGGCGAGGAAGCTCGCCACGCCAACGTCATGCGGATCCGGGTAGGGGAGGAGGTTCTGCTTTCCGATGGGGAAGGCCGCCGTGCCCGGTGCACGGTGAGCGTCGTCGCCAAAAATGAGGTGCGCGCCCGCATCGAGGCCGTGACCGCGGAGCCGAAACCGGCCGGGCCCATCACCCTGGTGCAGGCCCTTGCCAAGGGCGGCCGCGATGAACAGGCGGTGGAAACCTGCACCGAATACGGGGTGTGGGATATCGTCCCGTGGGAAGCGGCCCGTTGCGTTGCGTCGTGGAAAAACAAGAAAGAAAAAGGCCGGGCTCGCTGGCAGGCCACCGCACGCGCGGCGGCGAAACAATCGCGGCGCAGCTATATTCCGCGTATCCGTTCATTAAGTACGACGGCGCAGCTGCCCCGGGCCCTCGCCGGGAGCACCGTGTTCATCTGCCATGAGGAAGCCGAGGTTACCCTGGCAGAAGCGGTAACCCGCGGAACGGTGAGCCTCGCGCACGTGGCCGGGCCCGTGGCCGTGATTATCGGCCCGGAAGGCGGGATTGCACCGGAGGAGATGGAGGCATTGCAGGCGGCGGGCGCTATCCCGGTGCTCCTGGGGGCGCATGTGCTGCGCAGCGCCTCCGCCGGGGCCTACGCACTGGCAAGTATCGCCACCGTGCGGGCGCTGGGCGCGCTACTATAGGACGTAATGACGCATACAGAACACAGCCAGCGCACCATTGTTGTGCCGGACCGAGTTTCCATGATTCAGCTGCTCGGGCATCGTGATGACGTCCTGCGGACCTTGGAAGAACGGCTCGCCCCCACCACTATTCACGTGCTTGGCCACCGGATCACCCTGACCGGCGCGGCGGCCGAGCTTGATTTTGCCGAATCGCTCCTCGGGGAATTAATCGACGTCGTTGCCGAAGGTGAAATCCTCACCCGTGACGCAGTGGCCCGCGCCGTTGATATTGCGCGCGCCGGCGTGGCGCATCCCACCACGCTGCTGCACACCGATATTTTATCCAAGCGCGGTAAAACTATCCGCCCGAAAAGCCTGGGCCAGAAGGCGTACGTGGACGCAATCGACACCCACGATATTACTTTCGGGATCGGTCCGGCCGGCACCGGGAAAACCTATCTCGCCATGGCCAAAGCGGTGGTGGCACTCAATGACGGGCAGGTCAAACGTATTATTCTGACGCGCCCGGCGGTGGAGGCCGGGGAATCCCTGGGATTTTTGCCCGGTTCCCTCACCGATAAAATCGATCCGTATCTGCGCCCGCTATACGATGCCATGTACGACATGCTCGATGCCGATTCCATTCCGAAACTCATGGCTGCCGGCACCATTGAGGTGGCGCCGCTGGCCTATATGCGCGGACGCACCCTCAATGATGCTTTCGTGATTTTGGACGAGGCGCAGAACACCACACCCGAACAAATGAAGATGTTTCTCACCCGGCTCGGCTTCAACTCTAAAATGGTGGTGACAGGCGATATCACCCAGGTTGATCTCGGGGCGAATAAAGTTTCCGGATTGCAGGTGGTGCGTCGGATTCTGCGTGATGTTCCGGGGATTCATTTCTCGGAGCTGAGTTCGGCGGACGTGGTGCGCCACCGCTTGGTTGCCGAAATCATCGACGCCTATGCCCGCTGGGATTCCCGGCAACGTTAGCGCGGGGCGGTAGCGGTAGTGTCACGGCGTGAATGGCGGCAGAGCTGTTTCGGGGAAAGCTAGGGAACGGTTGTCAGGAAAGACCACATGATTGAAGTAAATGACGAATCGAGTTTTAGTCCGGCTGCGGATCTGGAAGAGATCTCGGAGCTGGCCACGTATGTCCTCGATAAGATGCGGGTGCATCCCATGGCGGATCTATCTATCGTGCTCCTCGACGAGGATGCCATGGCGGATCTCCACGTGACGTGGATGGATCTGGAAGGCCCCACGGATGTCATGTCCTTCCCCATGGATGAGGTGCGCCCGGCACCACCGGGTGAAGAACCGCGCCCGGGAATGCTCGGTGATATCGCTGTATGCCCGCAGGTCGCCAGCCGCCAGGCTCACGCCATGGGGCACTCCACCGCGGAGGAGATTCTCCTCCTCGTCACCCACGGGATTCTGCATCTGCTCGGCTACGATCACGCAACCCCGGAAGAAAAAGACACCATGTTTGCTTTGCAACGCCAACTCCTCCTCGTGTTCCTCTCCGAACGCGGGGGAGGCGATCCGCGCCCCACGGAGGTGTAAGAAAGGATGGATCACTTACCTGTGGCAGCGGGAACGCTGCCCTCCGCTCCGTTTTATATTGCGGCCGGCCTGTGCCTGCTGCTCTCCCTGTGGTGCACCGTGGTGGGTGCTGCCCTCGGGCGGATGACCCGCACCGAAGCCGCGGAAATGTACGCGCATAAGGAACGCGGTTCGGCACGCGTGGTGGCCATTATGGCCCGCCGCCCGGCCGCCTCTATGGGCATCGCGGTGGTGCGGGCCCTCCTCATGGCCAGCTACGGAATCTGCTTCACTTTCGCCCTGGGAACGGATGTAGCTGCCTGGTGGCAGATCTTCCCCATTTTCTTCGGCGTGACGGTGCTGGTTCTCCTCGCGTTCGCCTTCTTCAACCCCCTGAGTTTCGGGGTGGAACGCCACCAGCGAGTGCTGCGCAAAGCCACCTGGTGGCTTTCCCCGCTCACCTGGTTGCTTTCGCTACTCATCCGGGAACGCGAATTCTCACCCGAAGAAGCCGAACAACGCCAAGAAGACCAGCTCGCGGTTATGGTGGAACGGGTGGCCGAATCCGAGGCCTTGGATGATGCCGAACGCGATATCCTGCAATCACTTTTCGATATGGGGAACACCCTGGTGCGCGAAGTCATGGTCCCGCGTACCGATATGATCGCGGTGGAGGCCGATGAAACCCTTGACCGCGCCATCTCCTTGTTCACCCGCTCCGGATTCTCGCGGGTGCCCGTGTACCGCGAATCCATTGATGATGTAATCGGGGTGCTCTACCTGAAGGACGTGATCCGGCGGGTGCACCGGCGCCACCAGCACGATGAGCTACGGGTGGCCGATCTGGTGCGCGAACCTGTGTTCGTTCCGGAAACTAAAATCATTGATACGCTCATGCGGGAAATGCAGGCCGACCAGGTTCATATTGCCCTCGTCGTGGATGAATACGGCGGTATCGCCGGCCTGGTCACCATCGAGGATCTTGTGGAAGAACTCGTGGGAGAAATCTCCGATGAACACGACCGGGCCCTCCCGGCCGTGGAAGAACTCGAGGCGGGTAGTTTCCGCATCCCGGCGCGTATGCCCATCGATGATCTAGGTGACCTCTTCGGAATCGAATTGGAGGACGACGACGTTGATACCGCCGGTGGGTTTTTCGCCAAAAGCATCGGGCGGGTTCCCATCCGCGGAGCAGAAACAACGGTGGCCGGAATCCACATGGTGGCCGACCGCTTCGAAGGGCGCCGGCGCCGGTTATCGACTATTATCGTTGCGCGCGAAGAAACCGATGATGAGGGTGAGGACTAGAAGACGATGACGGTGGAAAACACGGAATTTCGGGCCGGGTTCGCCTCGGTGGTGGGCCGCCCGAATGCCGGGAAATCAACCCTCACCAATGCGATGGTGGGCAAGAAGGTCGCGATTACCAGCGCCCGCCCGGAAACCACCCGGCGTATTATTCGCGCCATTGTGACTCGGGATGCCGGTCAGGTGATCCTGGTCGATACCCCCGGGATGCACCGCCCCCGCACCCTGCTGGGTGAACGCCTGGGTGATATGGTGCGCGATTCTATCGCCGATGTGGACACCATCGTTATGTGCCTACCCGCTAATGAAAAACTCGGGCCGGGCGATAAGTACCTCCTCGATTTGGCGGTGCGCGCGAAAGTACCCATGATCGCCGCGATTACTAAAACCGATCTGGTCAGCCGCGAAGCCCTTGCGGAGAAGATCGCGGCCGTGGCAGCTTTCCATGATTTTGTGGAGATCGTCCCGGTGAGTGCCGCCACGCTGGATCAGGTGGAAGTCCTCACCGAGCAGATTATTAAACAGCTCCCCGTTTCCCCGCCGCTATATCCGCTGGATGCGATTACCGATGAAACGGAAGAAACCCTCATCGCGGAGCTTATCCGCGAAGCGGGCCTGGAAAAAATGCGCGAGGAACTTCCGCATTCCCTCGCGGTCACCATCGACGAAATCATTGAGGACACCGCACCGAACGGTGGCCCGCTGGTGCGGGTGCATGCCTCTTTGCACGTGGAGCGCGATTCCCAAAAGGGGATTGTTATTGGGCGCGGGGGTGCGCGCCTGCGCCAGATTGGGCGCGATGCCCGCAAAGCCATTAAGGCGCTGCTCGGTACGCCGGTCTATCTTGATTTGCACGTGAAAGTTTCCAAAGACTGGCAACGTGACCCGAAAATGCTGGATCGACTCGGGTTCTGATACGTGCGTTTCACCGATCATCCCGATACCCCGCCCGCCGAGAATCCGCCGGCGGGGCGCACCCTGGTGCCAGCCAGCGGAATGGAAAGCGCCGCAGGCCCGGAACACAGCGCGCTCCGGGGCTGGCGGCGCTGGCTTCCCACCCATAAACGTTTCGTTACCTGGCTGATAGTGGTGCTCGCCGCCGGGCTGATCGGGAGTGCTTTCGGCCCGGGGTGGAATCCGCAACCCATGACCGCCGCGATCGCCCCGCAAACCGCGGATACCACAATTTCCACCGGGGTTCCCACCGCGCGGCTGGGAACGTACGAGGTGGCGAGTAGCACGGTCACCATCACCTTGCGGGATGGCACCCTCATTCCGGCTGTTGTTAAACGCCCGGTAGGCGCGGGCCCGGTGGTGCCAGGCATGCTTTTTATTCACGGTACCGGCACTTCTTCCGCGCGTGATTTCGGGCGGGAAACCGAAGCTATTGCTTCTACCGGGATTATTACGGTGGTTTCGGAAAAACGGGTAGCGAACTATACGACGACGCATCGTGACTATCTCCAGCTCGCCGCGGATTTCGAGGACGTCTACCGCGAGATGCTCTCCTGGGAGGACGTTGATGCGCGCCACTCCGGCCTGTACGCGGTATCCGAAGGCTGCTTCGTTGCGCCCATTGTGGCCACCAGCGCGCGGGCGGTGAATTACGTGGCTCTTATCAGCGCCCCGGTGCTCCCGATCCGCCAGCAGGGGGCCTACGCGGCCGACGCCTACCTGCGGGAGATTCACGCACCGGAACGCCTGCGCGCCGCCATTCCAAAACTTATCGGCCAGGATTTCGGCCCCGACACCTTCCGCTATATTGATTTTGATGCGGCGCCGTATGAGAAGCAGATGACCATGCCGGTTCTTATGCTCTACGGCACGGCAGATAATTCCATGCCGACGATCCAGGGCCCGCAGATGATGAGCAACTACCTGGAAGAGGCCGGAAACAGCGCGCTCACGGTGCGCTACTACAAAGACGCGGACCACGGCCTCCAGATCAACCGCCGGCAGCTGTCCCAGGCGGCCATGCAAGATACCGCGGATTGGGTTAACGGTTTACCCTTTACGGCGACGGCGCAGCCGCGGGTGGCCGGTGACCAACCCCGGCAGGCATTCGTCGCCCCCACCCTGACGGCCGGCGGGTGGTTCACCGCCCAAACAGCGCTCTATATCGCGCTGGGCGGGGTGGCCCTCCTCGGGCTCAGCATCGTGCTGGTGGCGGTGTGCTGGATTCCGGTGCGCGGGCATCGACTCTCGAATTTTTCCAGATCGGGCGCAGCCCTCAATCTCGCTTCGCTTTCCGTGGTGGGAGCCTGGGTGGTATTCCTCATCTACCTGGTGGCCGTTGCCCATATCGCGCTCACCTACTCACATAATCTTCTCATCGTCCAGGGCGGATTTGCCCTTGTACACCTAGCGGCTCTGGGCGCGGCGTGGATGCACGTGCGGGCCGTTTTCCGCAGCTGGAGTGCGCGGCCGAGCATGGGGCGCATCGCGCGAGTGACGACCCTCCTCACCCTCTGCGCCCAGGCGGTTCTGCTCATGAGCCTGGGATACTGGAACGCCTTTCCGGCGGTGCTCTAACCGCAGCCCTGAACTAACGCGGCCCGGCCGGGTACCACCAGCCCACCGCGCCGTCACCCTTCGTAATCGTCCATATCCCGGGCGTTATGTCTCACATCTCGGACAAGTCTGTGCATATTCAGCTAGCTGAGGGGCTAGAGTTATCCGTATGGGTTCCTCTCGCCTTCTCCTTATGAGCCGCCGCGAGCTTATTCGGCTTCTCGCGGCGGGTTAAGCTGCGCCGTCGTTCTTAAATTTGACCGCCACACAGAGAAGACAAGGTGACCACCCCATGAAAACTTCCGGATACACGCACCGTCAGCGCCCCTCGGGAATGCCGTTCTACAAGTACCGGCCCTTCCTCGACACCAATCCGATCGCGCTGCCGGATCGCACCTGGCCCAATAACCGGATCACCAAGGCGCCGCGCTGGCTCTCCACCGATCTGCGGGACGGCAACCAGGCTCTTATCGAACCCATGGATATGATCCGCAAGCGGCGGATTTTTGATCTGCTTGTCAAGATCGGCGTGAAGGAAATAGAGATTGGTTTCCCGGCTGCCTCCCAAACCGATTGGGATTTCGTGCGCTCCCTGGCGGAGGACGGCGCGGTACCCGAAGATGTGACCGTCTCGGTCCTCACCCAGTCGCGCCCCGAACTCATCCACCGCACTATCGATGCGCTGGCTGGATTCCCGCGCGCCACCGTGCATCTGTATAACGCGACCTCGCCGGTGTTCCGCGATGTGGTTTTTGGCTCCTCGAAGGAGGCTATCCGCGAACTAGCCATGGCCGGAACTCGGGAAATCGTGGCCTACGCCGAGAAAGTCTTGCCGGATGATCTCATTTTCGGCTTCGAGTACTCCCCGGAAATCTTCGTGGATACCGAAATTGATTACGCCCTCGAGGTCTGTTCCTCCGTCATGGAGGTGTGGCAACCGGATGCCGAGCGCGAAATTATTATTAACCTGCCCACCACGGTAGAACGCGCCACCCCAAACGTATACGCGGATCAAATCGAGTACTTCTCCCGCCATATCCCCAAACGTGAATACGTGGCGCTTTCCGCGCATAACCACAATGACCGTGGTACCGGGGTCGCCACCACTGAGTTGGCCATGCTCGCCGGGATCGACCGGGTAGAAGGCTGCCTTTTCGGGCAGGGGGAGCGCACCGGAAATGTTGATCTCATTACGGTTGCTATGAATCTCTATTCGCAGGGAATTGACCCGGAACTGGACCTTTCCGATATTGATGCCATCGTGGATGTGTGCGAAGAATGCACCGGGATTGAGGTGGGGCCGCGGGTGCCCTACGCTGGCTCGCTCGTCTACACGTCCTTCTCCGGCTCCCACCAGGATGCCATCAAGAAAGGCATGCAGCGCCGGGCATCCGATCTGGCCGCGGCCGGGGGAGATGAGCGGCAAGTTCCCTGGGCGCTGCCCTATCTACCCATTGACCCGAAAGATGTGGGGCGCACCTACGATGCCATCGTGCGCGTCAACTCCCAATCCGGCAAGGGCGGTGTGGCCTATCTTATGCAAACCACCCGAAACCTGGATCTGCCGCGGCGTATGCAAATCGAGCTGTCCCGCATCGTGCAGACCTGGACAGAACGCACCGGAGAAGAAGTCAGTGCGGATACCCTCTGGGATATTTTCGTGGACGAATACCTCCCGCTCTCCCAGGGCTACGGAGAGCAGGGGCCGGCGGGCGCGCACGGGGCACCGGGGAAGGCCAGCACTCCGTGGGGGCGTTACCGCTTGCGCGCGCTGGAATTCACGAACCATAGCGGCGGGGTGACCGATATTAGCGCCGTCGTTGAAACTCAGGCGGACGGTGTGCAACATAGCCTGCACGGCAGCGGCAACGGGCCCATCCACGCTTTCGTGACCGCGATGGAACAGCTGGGCGAATATATCCGGGTGCTCGACTACGCCGAACACACCCTGAGCGAAGGTACGGATGCTTCGGCTGCCGCGTATGTGGAATGCGAGATCGATGATCAGGTGCTGTGGGGCTGCGGCATTCACACCTCCACGACACGCGCCGGCCTCAAGGCGATTATCTCGGCTGTCAATCGCGCGCACCGCTAAACTGGGAGCCAGTGAAACTCTATCGGGATGAAGGAATCGTCCTGCGCACGCAGGACTTGGGGGAAGCGGATCGTATCGTCACCCTGCTGGCACGCGCGCACGGCCTGGTGCGATGCGTGGCCAAAGGGGTGCGCCGCACCCGCTCCCGATTCGGGGCGCGCCTGGAACCCTTCACCTACGTGGATGTGCAGCTCTACCGGGGGCGCAGCCTTGATGTCGTCACGGAAGTGGCAACCCTCAATCCCTTCGGGCGGGCCATCGCGCCTGATTTTGAAGCCTACGCGGCCGCGAGCACCATGGTGGAAGTAGCCGAAAAGCTCGGGGCGGAAAGGGAGCCGGACCGAGCTCACTACCGCCTCCTCCTCGGGGCACTCAATTCCCTGGCCTCCCGCCAGCACGCTCCCTACCCAATTATGGATTCTTACCTGCTGCGTGCCATGGCGGTATCCGGGTGGGGCCTGGCGGTCACTTCCTGCGCGCTCTGCGGTAGCGGGGAGGACCTCACCGCCTTCCACGTGCAAGCCGGTGGGCTGGTGTGCCGGCGGTGCGCCCCGCGCGGGGCAGCCTATCCGGGGGAAGACGCGCGGCGGCTCCTCGCCGCGCTAGCCCGCGGGGATTGGGAAATTATCGACGCGCTTGCCGGGAGCGCGGGGGAAACCGCGCACGGCTATATTTCCGCGTACGTGCAATGGTATCTGGAACGCAAGGTACGTTCCTTGCAGATCGTGAGGTCGGCATCATGACAGAAGTACACCCGAAGCTGGAGCATCCACATCTGGCCCACCTGGAGCGGCCCACCCCGGCCCATCGGCCCGGCCTCACGCCCCCGCGGTTGGGGCGGGTGCCCGAGCACGTGGCCATCGTGATGGACGGCAACGGGCGCTGGGCAAATGCCCGCGGGCTGGCGCGTACCGAAGGCCATAAAGCCGGCGAGCGTTCCCTCATGGACGTGGTGGCCGGGGCCTTGGAACTCGGAATCGCGGAGCTATCCGTCTACGCTTTTTCTACCGAAAATTGGCGGCGTTCGCCGGCCGAAGTTCGTTTCCTCATGGGGTTTTCCCGCGATATTATCCGCGCCAACCGCGATCAACTCCACGACTGGGGCGTGCGGGTGCAGTGGGTGGGGCGCGAGGGCCGGCTGTGGCGCTCGGTGCTGCGTGAGATTCACGCCGCGGAAGAACTGACCGCGGGGAATACCCGCATGGTGCTCAATCTGTGCATTAACTACGGCGGGCGCGCGGAAATTGTCGATGCGGTGCGCGCGGTGGCCGAACGGGTAGCTCGCGGGGAGCTCACGGCGGAGCGCATTAGCGAAGCCACCCTAACCGCCCAGCTCTACGCTCCGCGGATGCGCGACGTCGACCTCCTCATCCGCACCGGCGGGGAATACCGCACCTCCAATTTCCTCATGTGGGAAAGTGCCTACGCGGAACTGTATTTTTCTCCGCTGCCCTGGCCCGAATTCGAGCGGCGCGCCCTATGGGATGCCTGCGCCGCCTACGGGCAGCGCGAACGGCGGTTCGGCGGCGCCGTCGACAAGATTGCGCCTCAGGATACCGGCACCGGTGCTGCGAGCGCGCCGCGGGGCGCGGGCGCCGTCGCCAAAAACAGGCCCGAGGGCACGGGCACGGACCGCTAGACTGGAACTCAAGCACGCCCGCCGCGCGGACGCGGCGCCCCAAGCACGCATAAGGAGCGGATATGACCACCCACGATCCCTACGCCGGAGTGCCGGCCGGAAGCGTTGATCTTCACCTCACCTCCGATGATTTCGCGGAAGGCGAGGCACTGCCCGAAAGCGCCACCGGGGCGGGCAGCACCCCGGGCGGTGCGGACCGCAATCCGCAACTGGGGTGGGATGCCCCGCCGGAGGGTACGGTCAGCCTGCTCGTCTCCTGCTATGACCCGGATGCTCCCACGCCGTCCGGATACTGGCACTGGACGGTGGCGAATCTGCCCGCGGATACCAGCGAGATTGTGGCCGGTGGCTCCGGTGCGCTTGCGGCACCGGCCCTCACCTTGAAGAACGACGGCGGAACCCCGACTTTCCAGGGCGCCGCCCCGCCGGCCGGCCACGGCCCGCACCGCTATATTTTCGCGGTGCTCGCCCTCGACACCGTTCTGGATATCGATGTGGAAACCCGGCCCGCGGTGGCGTATTTCCTAGCCCGTGAACACGTGCTCGGCCGCGGCCTACTCACCGGCACCTGGGAAAACAACTAAAGTAAACGAAGCGCAAGGGGAGGATAACTCAATGACTGACGTGCGCACATACGCGGTACTCACGCCTTTTGATAGCGCGGATACCCTCGCGGCGCTCTGCGCGCTGCACGGCCTGGACGTGCAGGTGGTCGCCACGCATTCCGGAGCGCTGGTGTATCGCCAGCTGGCAACGCCCGTGTATGACGAATGGGATATCCGTAATATCACCGGCCCGGATCCTGATGAGGAACCCGCCTCCCTTTCCGATGACGCCCCGGCGGTTGCCGGCATGCTCTCCCGCCTCAGCCCCTACGGTTCCATCCTCATTGATGTGAATCTGGATAAGGAATCCACCGGTTTTGAGCCGGGCGTATCCGGGATGGTGCGCGCGCGGCGTTTCTTCGCAGGCAAAGCCGATGAGGAAATCGCTTCCGGCCTGCTGCTCAATTCTTTAGATCCCATCGTTGAGGAGCTCATGCTGGGGGAGCGCTCCATTACCGACTGTGACCCGTGGGATTCCGCGAAGCTCACCCAGCAGGATATTGAGAAAATCCTGCGCAAGGTGACCCGCGGGGAAAGCGCGGAAGGTATGCGTGGCGAGGCTGGCGAGGAAACCGCTGCGGGGGATAACGATGAGCTGTGAGCTGCTCGTTGCCGTCGATATCCGGGCGGGGCGTTCGGCGCGGCTCGGTAGCGGGCCGGAGGCGTGGAGTGACCCGGCGGTGGCTATCGCAGATTTCCGGGCGGCCGGGGGACGGTGGATTCACCTGGTGGATCTGGATCTTGTGTACGGCACCGGGGATAATTTCGCGTTGTTAGAGCGCCTCATGGAGAGTAGCCCGATGCGTTGGGAACTCTCCGGGGGAATCGACAGCCCGGAGGTACTCGAGCGCGCCCTCGCCACCCGCGCGGAACGCATTAATCTTGCGACTACCGCGCTGCGGGATCGTGCGTGGGTGGCGCGGGTGCTGGCGCAGCACGCGGATCGGGTGGCCGTATGTCTTGATGTCGACGGCGCCCGGGTGGTTGCGCGCGGTGCCGGTACCGATGTCGGGGAGTTACGCGAAGTTATTGATTTTCTCGACGACGCCGGTGCCCGCCGCTACGTTGTTACAGATCGAAACCGAGATGGCGCCCTCGCCGGGGCAAACCTCGAGTTGCTTAGTCGGGTGGCGGCGCTGAGCCCGGCGCATATCACCGCCTCGGGCGGCATGGCGACGCTCGCTGATCTGCGCGCGGTTCGAGAACTGAGCGAGAGCGGCGCGAGCGGCGAAGCTGGTTGCCCCGGTCGCGTGGACTCGGTCATTATTGGCAAAGCTTTCTACGAAGGAAACTTCACCGTTGCCCAGGCCCTCGCGGAGCTTTCTTAACCGTCGAACTTGTTACGGCCGTGAGTTGCATATACGCCGTGGTATGTGGGGAGAATAACCCACGGTGTTATCCATAACTCATGGCGCTGTGCTACACTAGTACGGTCAATCCGGCATTCTGCCGGAACGCAAGTGGAGAAATCCCACCTAGCCGCCCGCCCGGGCTGCTGTTTCGAAAAGAAATTTTCGAAAACGGAAAGATCGGGTTATATCAAAGGGTAGCGGGTTCGTAACATGGCCATCTGGCGTGCCGTGTCACCTCGGGAGTACTCCGTGCGTTGTCCACGTTGAGGAACAGAGGAACTGCAATTAACAACGAACCGCGTGTAAATGATCGCATCCACGTCCCTAAGGTGCGCCTTGTTGGCCCCAGCGGTGAACAGGTCGGTGTGGTGCGCACGGAAGATGCGCTCCGCCTAGCCGTTGAGGCGAACCTTGACCTGGTGGAAGTTGCTCCGAATTCCAACCCGCCGGTCGCGCGCCTCATGGACTACGGGAAATATAAGTACGAATCCGCCCAGAAAGCTCGGGAAGCACGTCGTAACCAAGCCAATACTCAGATCAAATCCATCCGGATTGGGCTGAAGATTGACGGTAATGACTACAACACCAAGAAGTCGCAGGCGGAACGTTTCCTAAACGCCGGGGATAAGGTCAAGTTTGATCTTCGTTTCCGGGGCCGTGAACAATCCCGTCCGGAAATGGGTGTGCGTCTGCTTTCGGGCCTGGCTGAAGAGCTCGCGGAAATTTCCACTGTCGAAGCAGCACCTCGCGCTGACGGGCGCAATATGTCCATGGTTCTTGCGCCCACGCGGCGCAAGTCCGAAGCGAAGTCCGATCAGCGGCGTCGTCGTGAAGCGGAACGTGAAAACCGGCGCGCGAAAGCAGCCAAGCGCGCGGCGGAACGCAACGGACAATCGTCCGAAACGGACAGCAACGCAGCAGCAACCGAATAAGTTGACTTGTGAAAAGCGCGCCCGCGGGCGCGGAGATCTGGTAGATCAAATGTGCCCCCGGGGCACGAGTGAGGATGAATAATGCCCAAGATGAAGACGCACTCCGGTGCGAAGAAGCGTTTCCGCGTGACGGGAAGCGGCAAGCTCATGCGCGAACAGCGCAATAAGCGCCACCTGCTGGAGCACAAGAGCTCCACCCGGAAGCGTCGGCTCTCGCGCGACCAGGTTGTGGACAAGTCCAACCTTCGCGAAGTTAACCGTCTGCTCGGCCGCTAGATTCGTCCGACGAAAAGTTTTGTAAAAGGAGAAAAACATGGCACGCGTCAAGCGCTCCGTTAACGCCAAGAAGAAGCGTCGCACTACCCTAGATCGGGCGTCCGGCTACCGCGGGCAGCGGTCCCGCCTCTACCGCAAGGCCAAGGAACAGGTCACCCATTCCTTCGTCTACAACTACCGCGACCGCAAGAAGCGGAAGAACGATTTCCGCAAGCTGTGGATCACCCGCATCAACGCGGCCGTGCGCGCCGAGGGCATGACCTACAACCGCTTCATCCAGGGCCTGGGCCTGGCCGGAATTGAAGTTGATCGCCGTCAGCTCGCTGAAATGGCCGTCAATGATCCCACCGGTTTCACCGCGGTGGTCAATGCCGCCAAGGCTGCGCTTCCGGAAGACGTGAACGCACCCAAGGTTGCCTAAGCTTTTTCAAGCGTGACATAGCAGCGGCCCGAGTGACGAAACCTCGTTACTCGGGCCGCTGCGTTTAGACTACAATCATGAAACTTTTCGCCCACCGCGGCCTGTGCGCCGACGCCCCCGAAAACACGATGGCCGCATTCCGGGCTGCCTACCAGGCCGGATTTACCTGGATCGAAACGGATGTGGATATCACGGCAGATGGCTCGCTCCCGCTCTGCCACGATGCCACCCTCGAGCGCACCACCACGGGCCACGGGCGGGTCGATGCGCTGCGTGCCGCCGATCTGGAGACCTTGGACGCCGGATCCTGGTTCAGCCCGGGCTTCGCGGGGGAGAAGATTCCCACCCTCGCCCAACTCGTTGATTTTGCACTCGAGACTAGCATGGGTATTAATATCGAAATGAAACCATGCGTGCAAGGTGGCCAGCAAGCCCGTGCCCTCGTGCGCGCGGTGGCGGAACAAGCCCGCAGGCTCGGTCCCGAGCGAGCCCTGGTCTCCTCTTTCTCGCACCTGCAACTGGCCGAATTCGCGCGCCACGCCCCCGAGATCCCGCGCGGCGCACTCGTTGATCGAACGAGTTTCGGGCCGGATTGGCTCACCGTCCTCGACCTCACCGATTCCCGCTATCTGCACATGAGCGACGACGCCGTGACCGCGGCCGTGGTGGCAGAGGTCCGGGCAGCGGGCCGAGACGTGCACGTCTACACAATCAACAACCCCGAACGCGCCCGGCAATTGGAACGCTGGGGCGTGGCCGGTATTTTCACCGACGGATTCGTGCGGCCCTAGCGCTACCGAAAAACTGCAAGCTATAGAAAAAGAAAAAGACCCGTGAAAAGCACACCCGCATCGCATACCCAACTCACCCGCGCAGCCCGCCTACACCGGCCCCAGCAGCGCGAACGTTTCCGGCAAACCCTGGTGGAAGGTCCCGGGGCTGTTCAGGAGCTCCTCGCGCACCGCGCGAATCTTGTTCGCGACGTCTACTATACGAAAGCCAGCCTGATCTCCAATCCGGACTTGGGCGGGCTTATTAAAGAAGCCAACGTGTACCATCACCCGCTTAATGCCGATGAGATGCAGGCGCTCTCCGAAGATGCGCGCGGTGTTGTGGCCGTTATCGACATTCCGGAAACTCCCGCGCTCACCCCGACGGTCAAGGACGCGAAGCTGGTGCTCGCCACCGCTAATATCCAGGACCCCGGGAACGTTGGTGCCATTATTCGAGCTGCTGACGTGGCCGGATGCGATGCGGTGCTCCTTGGCCGCGGTAGCGTGGAGCTGTGGTCCCCGAAGGTTATTCGATCCTCAGCCGGCTCTATTTTCCATCTGCCGGTTCTCGATTCCATTAACATCAGCAAGCTTGACGGCGTTCTGGAGCGCGCGGGCATCAGTTTCTTGGCAGCCACCGGGGAAGGGGAGTGGGATCTTGCCACCCTGGTGACGTCTGCAAATGACACCGCTTATCTTGGGCAGCCGCCCCTCGGGCCGGATCTCACCCGGCCGGTATGCTGGCTGCTGGGAAACGAAGCGCACGGCTTCGCGGATGTGGACGCCAATGTGGATGCAACGGTCGCCATTCCGATCTACGGGAAAGCCGAATCCTGCAATGTTGCTATGGCCGCCGCGATTCTTGCCAGCACGACGGCGATGATCCAGCACCGCCCCTAAATAAACGCATACCGCACCTAAAGAAAGCCCTGCGGACATAAGTAAGCGGGCGGCGAAGATTCTTCTTCGCCGCCCGCCGTGGGCTACCCTGTGGCGGGTGCACCCAGCACTACTTTGGTGGATTTACTGCTGAATGGTGGATTTACTTGTTATCGGAGAGGTTCTCTTTGACGTCCTCGAACTTTTCCTTCGCGGCATCACCGGCATCGGAGGCAGCGTCCTTCACCTTCTCGCTAGCATCCTTCGCCTTGTCACCGGCATCGGAAGCCTTCTCCGCGGCCTTATCGCCGTGGTCCTTGTCCGTTAGTTCGTCCTTGATGTCCTCGAACTTTTCCTTGGCGGCATCGCCCAGCTGACCTGCCTTATCAGCAGCCTTCTGACCGAATTCCTTAGCCCGATCAAAAGCTTCGGTTGCGCCTTCCTTAATCTTGTCCACAAATTCGTTCGCCATAGCGACTCCTTTCCGTTGATTAATGGAACAAATCGATCATAGCAAAGTGGTGGCCGTCACTTCATGTTAAGGTGGTTAATGCGCTCGGCCGTGCGCGAACGTATCGCGCACGGCCGAATCTGCAATGCCGGACAGCTCGTTGGGGCGCTGGCGGCTCGGTGTGGAGCCACGCTCCGCTTACCGAGCCGTAAGTGCCGCGGCTGAGCGGTGGCTGCCTTACTGAGCGGTGGTTCCGCTCAGCTTGGAGGTGTCCACCCGGAAAGCCCGAGCCGGAATCGTGGTGACGAGTGCTTCGGATACCTCGAGAGCCTCATCAAGCTCCAGGCGATGTTCGGCAACCATACGGGCCAGGTACACGGCGTCCATCCGGCGTGCGACGTCGTGCCGCGCGGGAATGGAAGCGAAGGCGCGGGTATCGTCAATCATCCCGGAGGTCTTGTAGAAAGTACCGTAGGGGGTGACCTGCTCGCGGTAACGCAAAATCGCATCCGGCTCATCGATGAACCACCACGGTGCGCCCACGTAGACGCTCGGGTAGTAGCCGGCCAGCGGAGCCAGTTCGCGCTGGTAGACATCTTGATCGATGGTGAAGAAAACAACCTGGAAGTTCGGATTGTCCCCGTACTCGGAAAGCATGGGACGCACGTTATTCGTGAACTCCACAGCCATGGGCACATCGCCCCCGACATCCGCGCCCAGGCGCTCAAAGGCCGCCTGGTGGTGGTTGCGGTACACGGCCGGGTGGAAGGTCATCACCAGGCCGTCCTCGCAGGCCAGGCGAGCCTGGTCGTTGAGCATATGCCGGCGCAGCGCAGCGCCGTCTTCCGGCGAAATCTTGCCGTCCAGGGCGAGCTTGTAAAGTTCGGCCGCCCGCGCCTCGGGTAGGCGTGCCGTGCCCGGATCGCGATGCGAATGATCGGAGGAGACCGCACCCATTTCCTTGAAGAAGAGGCGGCGCTTGCGCATGGCCTCCACGTAGCCCGCATAGGTGGACACATCCTGATCGGCCGCCTGACCGAGCGCCTCCACATTTGCCTTGAAGTCCGGGGTGGCCGGCTCGAGGTACTTATCGGGGCGGAAGGTGGGCGGAATATAGCCTTCCCAGGTGGGATCCTCGAGGAGCTGCTTGTGGTAGCGCAGATCGGAAACCGGATCATCGGTGGTGGCCATCATCGCCAGGTTGAAACGCTTGTACAGCGAGCGGGGGAGGAACTCCTCCGTCTTGAGCAATGCGTTGATGTGATCGTAGATCTGGTCGGCAGTTTCTTCGGAGGGGCGCACATGCACATCGAAGACATCCACAAATTCGGATTCAAACCAGCCCTGCACCGCGGTACCGCGCAAGGTCCACCAGTTCTTGCAGAACAGGCGCCAGGCCGCGCGGGACTTTTCGGGGGAAAGCGGGCTTCCTACCGGTACGCCCAGATCGGCCAGATCCACCCGGCCCACCGCGTGCAAGAGGCGGTTGGTGTAGTGATCCGGGGTCAGGAGCATGCTCGTGGGATCGGTGAAGGGGGTATTGAGAGCGAGCCATTCGGGGGGAACGTGGCCGTGCGGGGAAATGATGGGATGCTTCTTGGTGACCTCGAAAATTTCGCGCGCCAGTTTCCGCTGCGTCGGATCGGCCGGGAAAAGCCGATCCGGATTGAGAGTGAGGGGCGTCGACATTGAATCCTCCTATTTTTGAGCCGGGCGCGGGGCTTTCCCTCGCCTCGGCTTTCTTCTTTTAAGGTACTCCACCGCGCCAGGTGGCACGCGGGCACAGAGACCGGGGGCGTGACCATCGGCGACGACGCCGCGGCCCGTACCCTCACTTTACGCGAAAACATGCGGTTTTCGGGAGAGTATTTGAAAGCACGAAACGGGAATTTCTAAATGTGAAAAATATCATGGTGGGGGCGGAGGGGTGCGCGCAAGCGCCGTCGTCGTGCAAAAAACCGCGATAATCCGCGGTTTTCAGAGAATCTCCCCGGTGGCACGTCACTCGTCCACGATATGAACCGGGAGCTAGATAACTGCTGGAAAGCCTTGGAAACTTATAAGCTTTTGATGCGAAAGAGCGGTAGTGATAGCTTCGCGGCAGTGTAGCGCGGTAACAGCTCGCGCGGGCACAGAAGCCGAGCGTGAGCGCGGTAAGAGTCGATGGCGAACCACAACCGTTCCTCCTTTCACAGAAAGACAAAAGAAAATGGGAACACACAATAGCGGCGCATTAGACGCCGATAAGCGTGGTGAGCTGGAGAAACTCTCCAAGCTGCGCGTGTACACCGCCAAGCCGATCACCATTGGTCGCGGTATTTGTTTCGGGCTGGTGGACCTCATGGGTGGTGGGTGGAATACCATCATCTCCGGTCTGCTGCTCTACTTCTTCACGAACTACGGCGGGGTAACGGCTACCCAGGGTGGTCTTATCCTCGGTGTAGCTCGTATCGTTGATGCTCTTATTTCGGTATTCATCGGCCCGCTCACGGACGGTTTCTACCGCACGAAGCTGGGGCGGCGTTTCGGGCGGCGCCACTTCTTCCTCATGATCGGCGGCCCACTGCTGCTTCTCATCTTCCCGCTGCTGTGGATCCCCTTCGGCGGGTTCTGGTACTACCTCGTTATCTACCTGCTGATCGAAGTTATTATCGCGATCATCCTCATTCCGTGGGAGACGCTGCCCACCGAAATGACGCGTAAGTACGAAGAACGCACCACGCTTTCGTCCATGCGTATGTTCTGCTCGGCTACGGGTACTTTCGTGGTGTTCTTCATCCCGGCGCTGGTGCGCGGTAACGTCTCCAACCCCTGGGCCTACCTCGGAATCGGTGGCGCCTTCGCGGTGCTCTTCGCTATCGGTGTGTTCACCACTTACGCCACCACGTGGGAGCGCCCGCTCACTCCGGAATTCGTGGCCGAACTTGACGCCATGCCGAAGATGAACGGTTTCCAGATGCTCAAGCACACCGCGGTGGAATTCACCTCGGTGTTCCGCAACTCTTCCTACAACAAGCACCTGACGGTGTACCTCTTCTCCTTCACCGGCAAGGATGTGTACGCTTCGGCGCTCACCTTCTTCGCCGTCTACGCGGTGGGAATGAGCGAATCCCAGGGCTTCTGGCTGCAGGCCGTGTCCATCGTGGGTATCCCCATGACGATTTGGGCGATGTTCCTCATGCTCTCGCACGGGCCGCGTTTCCTGTGGGCCTTCTCCTTCACGCTGATCCTCGCCTCGCTGGCGGGTGTGGGTGCGATCTACCTCATCGGGCCGGAAAGCAACGCCTTCATCTACCTGCTGGCCACCGCGGTCATCTACCAGTGCGGGCGCGCGCTGCTCGAATACACCCCGTGGAATGTGTACCCCTTCATTCCGGACGTTGACTACATCATGACCCGCGAAGACCGCGCCGGTATCTACGCGGCCGTTATGACCTTCGGGCGTAAGTCCACCGGTGCGCTGGGAACCTTCCTCGTTGGCTGGTTCATGGATCTGGGCGGTTTCGTCAATCCGCTGGAAAAGGGCACGAACCTGGCGGCCTCCGGCTACACCCCGCTGCACGAAGGTGCCTGCAAGGTAGATGCCTCCGGCGTGCTGGAAAGCTCCTGCCAGGTGGCTCAGTCCACCGGCGCTTCCCATATGATCGCCTTCGTGACGGTCATTCTTCCCGCGATCCTCATCGGGGTGGCCTTGCTTGTTTCCCGCTTCGTCAAGCTGGATAAGCACACCCACGCCATCCTCATGGATGAGATCCATCGTTTGGAAGCGGGCGGGGCGAAGGAAGACGCCACTCCCGAAGCCCGCAAGGTTGCTGAAGACCTCACCGGGCATTCGTGGGACAAGCTCTGGCCTGAGGTTCCCCTGAGCCAGCGCTAAATTTAGGAACGACGCCGGCGCCGCGTACCGCGGCGCGAGCGGCCTTCCAGTTACCTCACAGCGGGGCCGAGTCCATCTCGGCCCCGCTGTTACGCACTCTCGGCGAGTTTGACTAGAATTGACATGGTTAACAACAAGAAAGGCAGCTATGTCCTCACAGCTCAGTCCCCTGGACGAAGCGGGAGTACAGGCAGCCGTAGCGCAGGCCCTCAGTGCTTTTGCCGCGGCTACCACTCTCGAGGAGTTGAAAGCCGCGCGGCTGGCGCACAGCGGTGATAACGCTCCGATCACTCACGCAAATATGCAGATCCGGAACCTCGCCAAAGAAGAAAAGCCCATTGCCGGCAAGCTTCTGGGCGCGGCCCGCAAAGACATCCAGGCGGCCCTCGCCAGCGCCACCGCCCGCATTGAGGAGGCGGAAGCGGCCGCGGCCCTCGCCACTGAAACGGTGGATGTTACCGTGCCGACCAACCGGTCCCCGCGGGGGGCGCGCCATCCGCTCACGGTTCTCAGTGAGGATATTGCCGACTTCTTCATTGCCATGGGCTGGGAGATCGCCGAAGGCCCCGAAGTGGAACACGAATGGTTTAACTTCGACTCCCTGAATTTCGGGCCCGACCACCCGGCACGCCAGATGCAAGATACCTTCTACGTATCGGGTGTCGTCGACGGTGCCGGTGCGGTAACCGAGGAACGCAACCTGGTGTTGCGCACCCACACTTCGCCCGTGCAATCCCACGCGCTACTGCGCCGCGGGGCTCCGCTCTACATCGCCTGCCCGGGCAAGGTATTCCGTACCGACGCGCTGGATGCCACCCACACCCCGGTTTTTCACCAGGTGGAGGGCTTAGCGGTCGATAAGGGCTTGACTATGGCCCACCTGAAAGGCACCCTTGATCACTTCGCCCGCCATATGTTCGGCCCCGAAGCCAAGGCGCGCCTGCGCCCCTCTTTCTTCCCCTTTACCGAACCGAGTGCCGAAATGGACCTGTGGTTCCCGCAAAAGAAGGGCGGCCCGGGGTGGATCGAATGGGGCGGCTGCGGCATGGTCAATCCGGAAGTACTGCGCAATAACGGTATCGACCCGGATATTTACACCGGATTCGCTTTCGGGATGGGCCTGGAGCGCACCCTGATGCTGCGCAATTCCATCGCTGATATGCGTGACATGGTGGAAGGTGATGTGCGCTTCTCCATGCAATTCGGAACCACCGGGAGGGGAAACTAATGCCACTTATTCCGCAGGAATGGTTAGGCTCGCACGTGGAGCTGCCCGAGGATCTTACCCCGGCGCAGCTGGCTGCCGCGCTGGTAAAAGTCGGCTTGGAAGAAGAAACAATCCATCCAGCTACTGTTACCGGCCCGCTGGTTTTCGGCCGGGTTCTCACCCGCGAACCGAAGAAACAAAGCAACGGCAAAATCATTAACTACTGCCGCGTGGACGTAGGCCAGTACAATGACGAGCCCGGTACCGGCCGGGAGCCCTCTGAGCTGCCCTCGCGCGGCATCATTTGCGGGGCCCATAATTTCGAGGCGGGCGATACCGTGGTTGTCTCCCTCCCCGGCGCGGTGCTACCGGGTGGTTTTGAGATCGCGGCCCGCAAAACTTACGGCCATATTTCCGACGGCATGATGTGTTCGGAACGTGAACTGGGGCTCTCGGATGAAAGCGCAGGAATTATTGTGCTCGACGCCGCGGCCGCCAGCCGGGTGGAACTGGGAAGTGACGCCCGGCAATTCCTGGGCTTGCCCGGGGAAACCCTGGAAATTAACGTAACCCCGGATCGCGGTTACTGCTTCTCCATACGCGGAGTAGCCCGCGAATACCACCACTCCACCGGAGCATGCTTCACCGATCCGGGCCTGCCTACGCAGCCACTCCCGGAGGCGACTCCCACCGGTTTTCCGGTGCGGGTGGAAGATAATGCGCCCATTCATGGCCAGCCCGGCTGCGACCTTTTCGTGACTCGGGTGGTGCGCGGGGTGGATCCCGAAGCGCCCTCCCCGGCCTGGATGGCACGCCGTCTCCAGCAAGCCGGCCAGCGCTCCATTTCGCTGGCGGTCGATGCCACGAATTACGTCATGCTGGACCTGGGCCAACCGCTCCACGCCTACGATCTGGATAAGATCCGCGGCGGCGGGCTGGTGGTACGCCGCGCCACGGCCGGTGAAAAACTCACCACCTTGGACGACGTGGAACGCGTCCTCGATCCGGAAGATCTTCTTATTACGGATAGCGATGGAGCACGGGTTCTTGGCCTGGCCGGCGTGATGGGTGGTGCGGACACTGAGATCACCGCCGAAACGCGCAATGTCCTGGTAGAGGCAGCGCATTTTGACGCGGTATCGGTGGCGCGTAGCGCCCGGCGGCATAAGCTCCCCACCGAAGCATCCAAGCGGTTCGAACGCGGGGTGGATCCCGCGGTGGCGGCGGTGGCCGCGCAGCGCGTCGTCGACCTTTTGGTGGAATACGGCGGGGGAGAAGCTACCGATGAAGTATTCCACTACGGCCAGGTGCAGCCGCTGCCCGCGCTGGCTTTCCCGATTGCGGATGTGGAACGCCTGACTTCATTGCGACTGAGCGCGGATCGTATCGCGGATATCCTCACGGATATCGGTTGCACGGTGGAACGTAGCGGCGAGGTGTGGAGCGTGCAGCCTCCGACCTGGCGCCCGGACCTGGTCGGTTCGGCTCATCTGGTGGAGGAAATTGCGCGCCTGGAGGGCTACGACGCAATTCCAACCGCCGTTCCCACCGCTCCGGCGGGGCGCGGCCTGAGCCCCGCGCAGCGGCAGCGCCGCGATATTGCCCGTACCCTAGCTGAAACCGGGTGGGTGCAAGTACTTACCTATCCCTTTATCCCGGCCGCGCGTTTCGATGAGCTCGGGTACGCCGCGGATGATGAGCGACGCACCGCTATCGCCTTGGCTAACCCCCTGCAAGACGATGCCAATCTGCTACGCACGTCCCTGCTCGACACCCTCATTCCGGTGGCCTCGCTCAATGTGAAGCGGGGTAATCCGGCGGTGGCAGTGTTCGAGATGGGCACGGTGAGCCGTCCGGCTGGCATTAGCCCGGCTCCGATTCCGGCAGCGGGCCAGCGCCCCTCGGAAGCAGAAATTGCTGCACTCCACGCGGCTATTCCTGCTCAACCCCATCACGTCGCCGGGGTCGCCTGCGGTCCGCGCACGCCCGCGCGGGCCGGTTACCCGGTAGAAACATGGGATTGGCGTGACGCGGTGGAAGCCGGGCGGCGGGCTGCCGGTATGCTTGCCGACGTTTCGGTACGCGCCGCGAGCCAGGCCCCTTGGCACCCGGGGCGCTGCGCGGCCATTCTCAGTGGCGATCAGGTAGTTGGCTATGGTGGGGAACTTGCTCCGGCCGTCTGCAAGGCCTTGGATATTCCGGCGCGCTCTATCGCCTTTGAGGTGAATACGGATGCGGCGCTTCCCGATACCGTGGAACCCGCCGCGGTGAAGCCGGTATGGACCAGCCCGGTTGCCAAGGAAGATCTCGCCTTTATTGTTGATGCCGACGTGATTGCCGGTGATGTACGGGCGACCATCGAGGCAGCCGCGGGGGAGATCCTCGAGGGCATTGAACTCTTCGATGTGTTCACGGGCGATCCCGTACCGGAAGGCAAGAAGTCACTGGCGTTCTCGCTGCGTTTCCGCACCGATCACACCCTGACCGCTGAGGAAACTGCCCAGGTACGCCACCGGGTCGCACGCCGGATGCGCAAGGACTTCGGCGCGGAGTTGAGGGCGTAATGGCGCAGCAGGAACTGGAGCGCGAAGAATCGGGCGAGGCCGCGGCGGCTAGCGTGGAGCGGGCCGGTTTAGAACCCGCCCGCCGGATTCTTATCACCGGAGCCTCCCGGGGCGTGGGCAAGGAGCTTGCTATTGGCTTAGCGGCGCCCGGGCGCACTCTCATTTTGCTGGCGACCAAGCTCTCCAATTTGGATGGTACCGCCACCGAATGTGAGATCCGGGGTGCCCAGATTATTACCCTCGGGTGTGATCTAGCCAAGGAATCCTCCATTCGAGAGATGTTGCGCATCCTCCTGGAGGAAGGCGCACCCGATATGGTGCTCAATTCTGCCGGGGTGTACGGGGAAGAGGAACTTCCCTGGGATACCAGTCTGGAAGATTTCCAGCGCACCATCGCCATTAACGTGGAGGCGCCGTTCCAGCTCGCGAAAACGTTGGTGCCCATTATGCTGGAGCGTGGCGGGGGGAGAATTCTTGATCTTTCCGCCACCGCGGCCTCGCACGATTCTGCGGATGCGGTATCGTATTACGCCTCGAAAACGGCGCTTTTGCGGCTGGCTGCTTCTTTGCATCTAGCCGGGTACCAGCGTGGCTTGCGGGTACTTTCCCTCAATCCGGGAGCGGTGAAAACCGATATGACGGCCTCCATGAAACGCTATCGCGACCGCACCGAATGGGTACCGCTCGGGGAATCGGTAGCTATTGCCCAGGCATTTGCGGCCGGCGAGCTCGACGGACTTTCCGGCACCCAGGTGCGGGCTGGAACGGACTCCCTGGAAAAGCTTCGCGAGCTCTCCGCGCGTGGGGTATCCGGGCGGGCGCGCCGCCTGCGCCTAACCGGATGGGATGCCTAAATCTCTCCGGGTCCAGCAATGAGGGCTAGGGGCAGGCAATGACTAAGGGCGGGAGTCTCCTGCAATGGAGGCTCCCGCCCTCGCTTTGTACCCAGAATAACTAGTGGTTAGTTAGCCCCGAATTTTTCCCCGCAGACCTTGGCTGCTTCGCCCATAATGGCCTGGTCTTCCTGGGAGAGCAAAAGGACCTGCGCGGCGATATTACGCTGGCCCTGCTCGGAAAGGCCGCGGTTGAGCGCTTCATCAACAGTGCACTCCACCAGCTGGGGGAGCATCGCCTTTTGGGCTTCCGGAATATCCTGCGTGTTCTTGAGTAACTCCGAAGTAGCGGCGAGCATACCGGCGCTCACCTCATCGCGGCTAGGTGCCGGACCATCCGTTGCGATAGCTGCCGGGCCCTTATCGGTGATCGGCGCGGCAGGCTCAGCGGAGCTTTCAACCGGTGCCGACGGCGCGGCCGGTGCCGACGCGGCTACCGATGTTTCCGGAGCCGGCGTAGCCGATTCCGATGTATCGCTCTTACCCGAACAAGCGGCCAGATTCACCACGAGGCATACCGCGGCAACGCCGCCCAAAAATTTACGCATCTTCACTCATTTCCACGCGGAATAAAACAAGTAGATACTATCAGCTACGCGGCATTCACCCGCGGGCTGCCCGCGTGAGGTATACCGCCTAACGCGCGGGTAGCACAAATGGGTAATAAGGCGTGGGCTTAGCCCTGGGGCTGGCCAACGAGCTTCGTCACGCAACCTTCGGTGATTTTTTGGAGAAGCTCATCGTCCTGTTTCGGAACGTCATTAAATTTATCAGCGTCACCCGTGGCAATGATCTTGAGGCCCTCCGCGGAGACGCCCTGTTCGATAGCACCATCGGCTATGCATTCAACAAAGTTAGAAAGCATGGCTTCCTGAAGGCCGGCCGGGGCCGACGTGCCCGTCTCCTTGATAGCGGAACTGAATCCTTGGTTCAGCCCGGCTACGATCTCATCACGAGAGGGCGCGGCATCCTTTCCGGAACCGTTGGAGCAGGCTGTTAGAGTGATCGCGGTGCAGAGCGCCGCCAAACCGGCAAAGATTTTACGCATGGAATTCTCCTCAGAAGCGTGGTAGTGGGTGAAAGTTTATCCAGCCCACCACCACTTTACCGGGAGAAGGTTACCAGCGCGTGAACACTAAGCGGCGACACCTATGAGCGACGCCACCCGCGTCCGCCGCGGCGTTCCCCGCGATCATGCCGGTCATGGCGCCGGTCTGAGCGCCGCTCAGCCCGGTAATCCGAACCGTACTCACCTTCGTCACCGCGGTTGAAGCTGCCGCGCCCGCGCCCGCGCCGATCCCCGCGCGCGGTGCGATCCGAACGGCCGTGGCCCCCACGGCGCGCGGTGGGAGCACCGCTGTCCTCGGAGATACGCAGGGCTCGCCCGGAAACCTGGGCTTCGGAAATGCGCCGGCGGGCTTCCGGAGAAAGCGGCACCCCGATTTCCACCAGCGAGAACGTGGGATAAATATCGATATGACCCAGGTCCGAACCGCGCAGGCCACCTTCGTGGGTGAGTGCGCCAACGATAGCTCCCGGCCGCACCCGATCCTTATGCCCGACCTCGATGCGGTAACGCTTCCCGCCCTTGAATTCACGAGCTTCGCGACGCTTCTTCTTGAAGGAATCGCGGCTATCCTCCCCGGTGAAGCTTTCCTCTTCATCCGCGGAAGGCCCGGGATCGCGCACGCCCAAGGCCAGCAGGGCAACGATAATATCCTCGAGGCTCATCGGCTCGGGAGCGTCACTCGCTGCTTCGGTAACGTCCTCATCCGTGGGGAGGGAGGCGTCACTCGCGGCTTCGGTAACGTCCTCGCCCGCGGGGAGGGGAGCGGAGGAGGCTGCGGCGTCGTCGTTCTTAAGCTGCTGCGCCTCTTGTTGCGCGGCCAAGAATTGCTCGAGTACCTCGCGGTAGACCCCCAGGCGCCCGGCATCGAAACGGGTGCGAGCCTGCTCCATGAGTTTGGCGGCGCGCAGTTTCGAAACCTCGGCCGGGGTGGGAAGATCGATTTCTTCCATCTTCGATTTGGTGGTCTTCGCGATGCGGCGCAGGCGCGGGAGTTCCTTCGGGGTCACGAACGTGAGTGAGCGACCCTCGCGGCCAGCGCGGCCGGTGCGGCCGATGCGATGCACATAGGTATCGGCTTCGCGCGGCACATCAAAATTGACAACCAGCCCGATGCGTTCCACGTCCAGGCCGCGCGCGGCCACGTCCGTGGCGATAAGAACATCCAGGGTGCCGTCGCGCAGGCGCGAGACCAAGCGTTCGCGATCCTTTTGGGCGACGTCGCCGGACAGCGCCGCGGTGGCCACCCCGCGGGTACCCAGCTCAATCGCCAAGTCCTCGGCGGTGGCGCGGGTGCGCACGAAGACGAGGGCGGCGTCGGCCTCAGAAACCGCGAGTACTCGGGCGAGGGCACCCACCTTGCGGCGGGCCGGAACCACGGCGAACTCCTGGGTAATATTCGCAACCGTCGAAGCCGGGGGAGTAACAGTAATTTCCTCCGGGTCGTGCAGATGAGAATCCGCCACGCGGCGAATCGCGGGAGGCATCGTAGCGGAGAAAAGCGCCGAGACGCGCTCCGCGGGCAGATCCGAGGCGATCTTTTCCACGTCCTCCGCGAAGCCCATGCGCAGCATTTCGTCGGCTTCGTCCAAAACGAAGTAGGAAACGTGATCGAGCACAAGCGCGCCGCGATCAATGAGATCCATAATGCGCCCGGGCGTGCCCACCACCACGTGCACGCCGTTTTCAAGGGCGCGCAGCTGCGGCGGGTAGGGCGAACCACCGTACACAGCCAGCACCTTGGTATCCGTGCCGCGGGCAAAAGATTCAATGGCGTCCGCGCCCTGGAGCGCGAGTTCGCGCGTGGGGGCGAGCACAAGTGCTTGTACGACGGCGCTGCTAGTATCCACCCGTTCCAGGAGCGGCAAACCGAACGCCGCAGTTTTCCCCGTTCCTGTTTGGGCGACGCCGATAACGTCCCGCCCGCTCAGCAGGAGCGGAATGGCCTGTTCCTGGATCGGGGAGGGGTGTTCAAAGCCGAGAGCATGAATAGCGGTGAGCGTTTCCTCGGAAAGCCCGAGGTCAGCGAAAGTCGCCGGAGTGGCGGTGGAGGAAGAATCAGACGGCGTGTGTTCACCGAGATGTTCAGACATGAATTCCTAACATAGGCACAGGGGGCGCAAACGCGCCGCTACTAGTTTACTCCGGGGCGCAAGCCCGGCGGTGGATATGCGCGGTGAGCTTGCCCTCTGTTCGGAACGGGGCGCGGGTGCGGTGTGCCGCAGCGATACCCGGGGATTAGTTCGGACCAGGGATTAGTTCCTGCCCGGCCCGGGTTCCTCGCTGAGCATATCCGATCCACTCAGCTTTTCCCCGCCCGGACCCACGCCACTCAGGCGCTGCGATTCGGCAAGATTGGCTGCGGCCTCACTTCCCGCGGGTGGCACAATGCGACTGGCCACCACGGCACCGGCAATAGTCAGCGCGATGGACACCGCGATTCCCGCCATCAGCGCAATATCCTGCGGCGGCGTAATAACGGAATAAATAATGCCAATTATTGCGGCAACGAGTGAAGTCCCCATGGAATCAGCCACCTGGAGCGCCGAGGAGGTGCGTCCTTGACCGGCTTGGGAGGTGCAGGCGAGCGCGTGCACGCTCAGCGCTGGGAAAGCAAAACCGCATCCGATACCCGCGATGGCCCAGCCAAGAATGACGAGGCTTCCTGGAAGGGCGTGGTGTGAGCCGGCTAATACCAGGGCCAACCCGATGGCGTCGGTAATCGAGCCCCATAGCGGCAGGCGCAGGCGCAACGCCGCATTGGTAATCCGCCCGGAGAAATACGATCCCACCGCCCAGGTAATTGAGCCGACCGATAAAATGAGACCGGCTTCCACCGGGCTCCACCCGTGCACATCCTGGAGCAGCAGCGGTAGAAACATCTCAATGGCCGTGAAAGTACCCAGGAGGACGCGGGTGGCGATTGTTGCGGGTAGTCCGCGCACTCCGCGGAAGGTTCCGCGCGGGAAGAGCGGGCGGGCACAGAACACCAGGGCAAAGGCACATACGCCAATAATCGCGAAGGTGCGTGCGTTATGCGACGTCGCCCCGCTCATAATTTGCAAGCACGCCACCAGAGCGCCGGTGCCGAAAGCCGGAACCACCATGGTGCGAATATTCATCGGCTTCTTCACGCGGTCGATATCGGGGATTTTATTCATTCCGATAAAGAAGAAGGGGCCGATGAGCAGGATGGTGGCGGGGACGAATCCGAAAATCCAGCGCCAGGACATTGCCTCGACGATAATTCCGGCGAGCAGGGGCCCGAAAAGCGAGGGGAGAACCCAGGCCGCGGCGAAAGCGGTGAAGAATCCGGGGCGACGGCGCGGCTGCACGCTATTGCCCACGATGGTATAGAAGGGCACAATAATGAGCCCGCCGCCCAGGCCCTGAATGGCACGCCCGGCCACGAAAACTTCCATGCTGGGGGAGATGGTACAGATTGTGAGCCCCACGGTGAGAAGCACAACGCCGGTGTAGAGGCAGGAATGCGGGCCTTTGGAATCGGACCATTCCCCGGCGAGCGCCGTCGTCATGAGCTGGGCAGCAAGTACCACGCCGAGCGCGAGGGCGTAGAGATTCTGGCCGTTGAAGGCGCGGGCAACGGTGGGCATGGCCGTGGTGACCGCCATGCTCTCAAAAGCAACGAGCGAAATAAAGCCGACGGAAAAAATGCGGAAAAGGCGTTCGCGCTCCGGAGATAGATACCTGCTCATTAGATCAATTACACTAGCGGAAGGGGGGAGAAAGAAAGAGGCGGAGCTCAAGAAAGTCGGTGGTGTGTGCCACCGTAGCACATGGGCCTAACTTTTGCCCCGAGTGCGCTGCGGGTTCTACCATGGAGCCGGTGCTTGCTCGTCTCGCAGGTGCCTCAGAACGGCCCGTCTAGCCGTTTCCCACGACAAGAAAGAGTGACAAAAGCGTGTTACGTACTCGTTATGCAGGCTCGCTGCGAGCAAGTGATATTGACAGCGGAGTGACGCTGACCGGGTGGGTGGATCGCCGCCGTGACCACGGGGGTATCGCCTTTATTGATCTGCGCGATGCTTCGGGTATCGCACAGGTGACCGTCCGCGAAGAAATTGCGCACGAGTTGCGTAACGAATTTTGCATTAAGGTGACCGGGATTGTGCGCGAACGGCCGGAGGGCAATGCGAATGCGGCCCTGGCTACCGGGGAGATCGAAGTGGAGGCCACGGACGTTGAGGTCCTCAGCCCCGCCGAAGCCCTGCCCTTCCAGGTCTCCGATCATGCCGAAGGCTCCGGCAAGGTTTCCGAAGATATTCGCCTCAAGTACCGCTACCTGGATTTGCGGCGCTCCTACGAACAGAAGGCGCTGCGCTTGCGCGCCAAGGTGAATCAGGCGGCTCGCCGGGTGCTGGACGGCCATGATTTCGTGGAGATTGAGACCCCGACCCTTACCCGTTCCACCCCGGAAGGTGCGCGTGATTTCATTGTGCCGGCGCGCCTCAATCCGGGAACCTGGTACGCCCTACCGCAGTCCCCGCAGCTCTTTAAGCAGCTGCTCATGGTGGGCGGGATGGAACGCTACTACCAGATTGCCCGCTGCTACCGCGATGAAGATTTCCGCGCGGACCGGCAGCCGGAGTTCACCCAGCTGGACGTGGAGATGAGCTTCGTTGACCAGGATGACGTTATCGCGGTGGCCGAAGAAGTGCTGCGCGAGATCTGGAAGCTCATCGGCTATGACCTGGCCACCCCGATTCCCCGGATGACCTTCAAGGACGCCATGGAAAAGTACGGTTCGGATAAGCCGGACCTGCGCTTCGGGTTGGAACTTATTGACCTGACCGAGTACTTCAAGGACACCACCTTCCGAGTTTTCCAGAACCCTTACGTGGGCGCGGTAGTTATGCCCGGCGGGGCCTCCCAGCCGCGGCGCACCTTCGATAAGTGGCAGGAATGGGCGAAGGCGCGCGGGGCGCACGGTCTGGCCTACGTCACCATCGCGGAGGATGGCACTCTGGGCGGCCCGGTGGCCAAGAATATTACCGAGGCGGAACGTGCCGGCCTGGCTGAGGTCACCGGCGCGAAGCCCGGGGATTGCATCTTCTTCGCTGCCGGTGAGCCGACTTTCTCCCGTGAACTGCTGGGCGCGGCCCGGTTGGAGATTGGCCAGCGGGTAGGCCTTATTGATGAGGATGCCTGGGCCTTTGTGTGGGTGGTGGACGCACCTATGTTCAAGCCGGCCTCCCAGGCCGCGGCGGAAGGCGATGTGGCTCTTGGGTCGCGCTGGACCGCGGTTCATCACGCTTTCACGGCGCCCAAGCCCGAACACCTGGATACCTTCGATACCGATCCGGCCGGTGCGCTCACAAATGCTTACGATATCGTCTGCAATGGCAACGAGATCGGCGGTGGTTCCATCCGTATCCACCGCCGTGATATCCAGGAGCGCGTCTTCAAGGTCATGGGTATCGATAAGGAAGCCGCCGAGGAGAAATTCGGTTTCCTCCTCGAGGCTTTCAAATTCGGTGCGCCCCCGCACGGCGGCATTGCGTTCGGCTGGGATCGTATTGTCTCCCTGCTGGTCAAAGCCCCGTCGATCCGCGATGTTATCGCTTTCCCGAAGATCGGCAACGGCTGGGATCCCCTCACGGACGCTCCCGCGGAAATCACCGCGCAGCAGCGTAAGGAAGCCGGTGTGGATGCCACCCCGAAGGCCTGCTCTGGCGCGGTGGATGCCGCGACCGGTGCCCCGATCACGGAGGAGGCCGCTGCGGCCAGCGCGAAATAACGGCTCGGCCGCCGCGTAGGCGGTGGCTGTGAAACTAGGGGATTTACCGGGAAGACGCCGGGCGTACTAGATGCGCTCGGCGTCTTTCACACCCGCGAGCAGGCGCGGATCAAGCGTATTGGCTGGCCCGGTCAGTATCGATAGCTGCCCGTTCGGCTCGAGGATGACAGCGGCGACGTCGTCCACACACGCAACCCCGCGCAAACGCAAAGCCATCATGATTTCTTCCGTGGTGGTGGAATGGCGCCGGGCGGCAGGGGTGAGCTCCCCGTGCGCCCAGATAACGACGGGCCGCGCGTGCACCCAGGCTTCTCCGCGGTGCGAGAGCGCGATAAATCGCAGCAGCGCCTGCATGAAGAACAGGGTGAGAAGGGCGACGATACCGCCGGCCAGGGTGGGGGTATGCCCGAGCGTCACGCGCCCCGCGATTGCCCCGATAACGACGACGGCCGCCATATCCGAGGTGGAGAGCCGGCTCACCACGTTTTGCCCCAGAGCCCGCAAAATCACCACGAGGAAAAGGTACATAAGGCAGGTGGCCACCGCGATAGCACCGGCCTGCAACCAGGTAATGCCCAGTAGTTCGGCCAGATTCAGGTGATTGATCTCAGACATGCCTCCATTATGGCGCGGCGTGCCTCCCGCGCGGCACCGCAGTCGCGGTGCTGGCGCTTGCCGGCGCGATATCCGCGGGGTATTTTTCCGGCGCGATGGCCGCGGCTTGGGCCGGTTCGTGGTGCTCGAGGATGCGGTGCCCGCCTTCGGACACCCCGAAACGCTGGTAAATACGCGAAAGCCAGCGCGGCGCCCACCAATTCCACTTGCCCAGTACCGTCATGGTAGCCGGAACCAGGAGGATACGGCTGAGGCTGGTATCCGCGATGACGGTGATGGCTAGCAGCACCCCAACTTCCTTGATCGCGAGCATCTGCCCGAAGCAGAAGCCCACGAAGACCGCCACGATAATCGCGGCCGCGGACGTAATAATTCGCCCCGAGCGCTGCAAGCCGAGCGAGACTGCCCGGTCATTGGATTCACCGGCATCCCAGTATTCCTTCATGCGGGCCACCAAGAACACTTCGTAATCCATGGAAAGCCCGAATCCGAATGCCAGGCCGCAAGCCACTACCACCGCGGTCAGCCCGTCGGTTTCCGGCAGACCCAGCAGGCCGTTATCGAAGAGGAAGGCGGTCAGCCCGAGCGAGGCCACCAGGGAGAGCGAATTAATAATGATGGCCTTGATTGGGATGAGCACCGAACCGGTCATGAGGAAGAGCAAAATCAGCACGGCGAGCAGCACCACGCTGAAGGCAATAGGTGCGCCCTCGCGCAGTACCTGGTTGAAATCAATCTGGATAGCCGCGCTCCCGCCTACCAGAATCTCCGTATTCGCGACGCTTTCCGCATGGGTGCGGATATCGCGAACGGTATTACTGGCCTGGGCGGAGGTAGGATCCCCACCGTTAACAAATACTCCGAGATTATGCCAGCCGTTATCCATTTTCGTGGATTCCCCGACCTTGGAAACCTCCGGCAGCCCGGCGATCCACTCTGATTGCTCGCGCAGGGCGGCATCATCACCCTTGACCAGGACGGTAATGGCCGGCTGGCTCAAATCCGGGTAATCACGTTCCAGAATCTCCTGGGTGGTGCCCGGCGAGGAGGTTACCGGAATATATTCACTGGTATCCGTGCGTAAAGTAGTGTCCTTAATGGGAATAATCATGACCACGAGGATGGCGGTCACCACAGTCATAATGACCCACGGGCGCCGCTGCACCCAGCTCGCGATACGGGAGAACACCCCGTGATCGGTATGGGTATCACCCACCGCGCGCATCAGGTGGCCCAGGCCGGGGATTTTCGCGAGCGCGGACGGCTGGGCCAACCGCGGCCCGGCAATACGCAAAAGGGCCGGCACCAAACTAACTGCGGAAATAACCGCGAGGAGCACGACGACGAAACCCCCCATGGCTATCACCCGAATAATGCGGGAATTGAAGGCCAGCAGCCCGGCAATGGCGAAAGCAATGGTGACGGCGGAGAAGATCACGGTGCGCCCGGCGGTGCGGACCGTGGTGGCTAGCGCCCCTTCCATAATGGTGGCCAGTTCCTTTTTCTCCGGTTTGGCTCCCGGCCCGTAGCGTTTTTCGATACCGCGGGTGATTTCTTCGCGGTAGCGGGAGACCACCAGCAGGCCGTAGTCAATGGAGAGCGCCAAGCCAATAATGGAAACCACGTTGAGTACGAAGGAATCCACATCGGCCACGAAGGTGAGGAGCCAGACTCCGCCCAGGGTAATAATGATGGCAACAATGGCCCCGGCCAGCGGCATAAGAGCGGTGAGGAGACCGCCAAAGACCAGCACCATGAGGATGAGGGCGACCGGGAGGCCGATAGCTTCCCCGCGCACCAGATCGTGACGGGCTACATCATTAATGGCGGTCATCGCCGCATTCGCGGAGGTGGCATCCACCTGGACAGCGTGGGTGGATGCAAAAGTATCAAGCGTTTCCTGCACCCGAGCTTCGGTAGCATCGGTATTCGCATCCGAGGTGAATGTGATGACGAGGGCGAAGCCGTCCGCGGCGCGCAAACCGGCTGTTTCCACGCGGGCCTGGGTGCGCGCGGTGGTGATGCCTTCTTCACGCGCGGAGGCAATGACCTCTTCTTCGCTGGGTTGGCCCGCCTGGGCCGCGGCGGCCGCGGCGCTCACTTCCTGGGTGGCGCGGGCCTGAGCTGCTTCGCGCGGCATTCCACCGCGCATGAGCTGCGCGGTGGCGGCCTCAATTTGGGTGGCGAGCTGCTGCTGGGCCGCGGCGGCGGCCTTCTGATATTCGGCGCGCGCCTGCTCCTCAGCCTTGGTTGCGCCTTCCGCTTCGGCTTCCCGCACGAGGGAAGGTGAACTCAGGGCGCTGGCCACCCCGGGGATTTTTGCGATCTCCTCACTGAGATCAGCGACGGCAGCGGTGAGCTCCTGCGGATTTGCGGCGCCGTGGATGGCGGCCACCATGCGGTAATCGCCCTGGGAATCGGTGAGTTCCAGGACTCGAGCGGATTCTGTGCCGGTGGTGAGGCCCTGGGTGGAGGACATGCGGGAGAATAGGCCTCCCTGGCCGAAACCTGACAGCGCGGCGAAACCGGCAGCAACGGCGCACAATATCCAGGTGATAATGACTCTCCACGGGTGGCGAATAGAGGCACGCGCTAACAACTCTGTCATGCTCCTATTATCGCTCATTTTCCCGAAAAGTAGCGGTTTTTAAGCCATCTTTGAACGCTGGAGCTGGAGCTTTTGCGGTAGGCGTCCATAGCGGAGCGTGAGCCTGCGTGCCGAGCCCGTAAACTGGGAGGGTGGATCTCTTTGAAAGCAGCCAAGTTGATGCTCGCGGGGTGCCCGATTCCGACACCGGCCCGCTGGCGGTGCGCATGCGCCCGCGCACGGCCGCCGAGGTGGTCGGTCAGGATGAGGTGCTCGCCCGCGGCGCACCCTTGCGCCGCCTCATCGACGCGGAGGCCGGGTCTGCGCCGTCGTCCGTATTTTTATGGGGACCGCCGGGGGTTGGGAAAACAACTCTCGCGTATCTTATTGCTCGCTCTGGGCACCGCGATTTTATTGAGCTATCCGCGGTGAGCGCCGGGGTGAAAGACGTGCGGGCCGCGGTGGAAAGTGCCCGGCGCAAGCTGGTGAGCAACGGTACCGAAACCGTGCTTTTTATTGATGAGGTGCATCGCTTCTCGAAAACGCAGCAGGATGCGCTGCTACCGGCCGTGGAAAACGGGTGGGTGATTCTGGTGGCCGCGACCACCGAAAATCCGGCCTTTTCCGTGGTGGCACCGCTGCTTTCGCGCTCGCTTCTCGTCACGCTGCGCGGTTTGAACGACGCCGATATCCGCGCCATCATCAACCGGGCCCTCACCAGTGAGCGCGGGCTGGGCGGGGCATATACTCTCGACGACGATGCGGAATACAATCTGGTGCGACTGGCCGGAGCGGACGGGCGGCGCAGCCTCACCCTCCTGGAAGCCGCGGTGGACGGGGCCCGTGCTCGCGGGGAACACCGGGTGAGCGTGGAGGATGTGGCCCGCGCCGCCGATGGCGCCACCGTGCGCTACGACCGCGATGGCGATGAACACTACCAGGTGATTTCCGCTTTTATTAAGTCGATCCGCGGTTCGGATGCGGACGCGGCTATGCACTATCTTGCACGCATGCTAGAAGCGGGGGAGGACCCGCGGTTCATCGCGCGCCGTCTCATGATTTCCGCCGCCGAGGATGTGGGGATGGCCGATCCTTCCGCGCTGCAAACCGCTACCGCGGCGGCGCAGGCCGTCGCCCTGGTGGGTATGCCCGAGGCACGGATTATCCTCGCGGAAGCCGTGGTCCACCTGGCCACCGCACCGAAATCAAACCGGGCCTACCGCGCTATCAACGCTGCCATTGCCGATGTGCGGGCCGGGAAAAGCGCCCCGGTGCCCCTCGCGCTGCGCAATGCCTCGTTCAAAGGTGCCGCTGCCCAAGGCTACGGGGAAGGATACCGGTACGCTCACGACTACGAGGAAGGGATTGCCCCCATGCAATTTATGCCGGAGGGCTTGGAAGGCACTCGCTATTACGAACCCACCACCCGCGGCTACGAGGCGAATATCACCCCGAGGTTGGCGCATAACCGCGAGGTGCTCGACCGAGAGAACTGATACACTAGTTCGGTTGCTTTGCGAGAAGTAACACCTGGGGTCTTAGCCGATTGTGTTGGCCCCGAACCGGCGCCGCCCGGCGCTGGAACGTACATCTACAGGAGATTATCAATGGCAGGAAATCGTTCTCGTAAGGCCGTGCGTCAGTCGCGCGCCCTGGGCATCGCCCTCACCCCGAAGGCCGAGCGCTATATGCAGCGCCGCCCCTACCGTCCCGGTGAGCATGGCCGCGGCCGCACCAAGGATTCCGACTACTCGGTCCGTCTCAAGGAAAAGCAGCGCCTGCGCGCCCAGTACGGCATCCGCGAAGCGCAGATGCGCCGCGTCTGGGAAGAAGCGCGCCGCCAGGATGGTCTGGCCGGTGAAAACCTCGTCGAGCTGCTGGAAATGCGCCTGGATGCCCTGGTGCTGCGCGCAGGTTTCGCGCGTACCATCGCCCAGGCTCGTCAGGTTGTGGGCCACTCTCACGTCATGGTAGACGGCAAGATCGTCAACCTCCCGTCCTACCGCGTGACCCCGGGCCAGGTGGTGCAGGTCAAGCCGAAGTCGCAGGCTTCCCCGCAGTTCCTCGTGGCAGCGCAGGGCGCGCACCGCGATGTGCTCCCCGCGGTTCCCGAATATCTCGATGTTGACCTGGAGAAGCTGAAGTTCACCCTGGTGCGCCGCCCGCGCCGCGTGGAAGTTCCGGTCCAGGCTGACGTCCAGATGATCGTCGAATACTACTCCCGCTAAAGATGTGGGACTTGAGGAAGGGTGCACCCGGAAAGGTGTGCCCTTTCTTTGTTTCATAGTTTTTTTGATAGCTATGTGAGAGCGATGCCCGCCGCTGCTTATAGTGCCCCCGCGAGCAGCTGCGGCGTCGTCGTAAAAAATAAGCCACTCCCGCCTGTGCCTCGAAAATACCGGGCGGGAGAGCCTGTACCATAGGTGCGTGGTCGGAACGGCCACATAAGCCATAAGGAGACAAATACGTATGCGCACCGCTGAGATTCGCCGGCGCTGGCTGGATTACTTCGCGAAGCACGACCATCATATTGAGCCGTCCGTGCCCCTCGTGTCGCCCGATCCCTCCATTTTGTTCACGATTGCCGGCATGGTTCCCTTCATTCCTTATATCGTGGGAACTCAGCGAGCTCCGTGGCCGAGGGTAGCCTCGGTACAGAAGTGCATCCGTACGAACGACATCGATAACGTTGGCAAAACCACGCGGCACGGTACGTTCTTCCAGATGTGCGGCAATTTCTCCTTCGGGGACTACTTCAAGGAAGGCGCTATCGACCTGGCCTTCGGGCTGCTGTGCGCGCCGCTGGAAGAGGGCGGCTACGGCCTAGATATCGAGCGGATGTGGGTGACCATCTGGGAAGAAGATGAAGTCTCCTTCGCGAAGCTCGTTGAGGTAGGCGTGAATCCGGCCCATATCGTCAAGCTGACCCGGGAAGAAATTTTCTGGTCCACGGGCCAGCCTGGACCGGCCGGACCCTGCGCGGAAATTCATTATGACCGCGGGCCCGAATACGGCCCGGATGCGGTGGGCGGAACCGTGGACCCGGGCGGGGACCGCTACCTGGAAGTGTGGAACCTCGTTTTCGACCAGTATCGGCGCGGAGAAGGCTCCGGCAGTGACTACCCGCTGCTCGGGGAGCTGGACCAAACCGCCATCGATACCGGTGCGGGCCTGGAGCGTATCGCCTTCCTGCTCCAGGGCAAAAATAATATGTACGAAACCGATGAAGTGTGGCCGGTTATCGCCCGCACCCAGGAACTCACCGGGCGTACCTACGGCGCGAACGAAGAAGACGATGTTCGCATGCGCGTTATCGCTGACCACGTGCGCTCGGCCATGATGCTTATTAACGACGGCGTGCGCCCGGGCAACGACGGACGCGGCTACGTACTGCGCCGGCTTATGCGGCGCGCCATTCGTTCGGTCCGCTTGCTCGGGGTGGATGCCGCGGTCCTCGGTGACCTGGTGGAAACCTCGAAGAATGCCATGAAGGAGTCCTACCCCGATCTGGAGGCGAACTTCGGGCAGATTCACCAGGTGGCGGTGGAAGAAGAAGCCGCTTTCCGGCGCACCCTGGCTACCGGTGAACAGATTTTCGCGGCGGCCGTGGACTCTGCGACAAACGCGCCCCATGCCGGCAAGGTCATTATTCCCGGATCGGCCGCTTTCACGCTGCATGATACTTACGGGTTCCCCATTGACCTCACGCTCGAAATGGCGGCTGAGAAGGGCGTGGCCGTGGACGAAAAGGGCTTCCGGGCCCTCATGACCGAGCAGCGCGAGCGGGCGCGCGCCGATGCCCAGGCAAAGAAAACCGGGCATGTGGACGCGCACGTGTACCACGAGATTCTCGACGCGCAGGGTGGGCCCACCTCGTTCCTCGGATACTTTGAAAAGGCCGCGGAAGCGCGCGTGGTGGCGATCCTTGAAAACGGGGTACCGGTACCTGCGGTCACGGCTCCCTCCGATGCTGATGTTATTTTGGACAAGACCCCGTTCTACGCCGAAATGGGTGGGCAGCTTGCCGATCACGGCACCATCAGCGTAGCCGGGGGCGGTATGTTCGACGTCGTAGACGTGCAGGCACCCGTCAAGGGCTTGCATGTGCATCGCGGCTCGCTGACCGAAGGGACCATCGCGGTGGGCGATATTGTCCACGCGCAGATCGATACCCTACGCCGCCATCGGATTGCCCAGGCGCATACCGCTACCCATATGATTCATAAGGTGCTCCACGAGTTTATTGGTGAGCAGGCCACCCAGGCGGGCTCCGAAGATGCCCCCTCGCGGCTGCGTTTCGATTTCCGCCACGGCTCGCAAATCCCGGTGGACGTGATGACGCAGATTGAGGCGCGCGCCAATGAACGCCTCCAGGACAACCTGGAAGTTACGTGGGCGGAATACCCGATTGAAGAAGCCAAGAAACTCGGGGCGCAGATGCTCTTCGGGGAGAAATACGGCGATATCGTGCGGGTGGTTTCCATTGACGATGCCTGGTCGCGGGAATTCTGCGCCGGCACCCACGTGGCGAATACCGGTGAAATCGGGATGATTACCGTCCTGGGTGAATCCTCCATCGGTTCGGGGGTGCGCCGTATTGATGCGCTCGTGGGCGAAAGCGCCTACGCGCAAGGGGCGCGTGAACGCGCGCTGGTTTCGCAGCTCACCGCGATGATGGGGGTACGCCCGGAGGAGCTTCCCGAGCGCATCGACACGATGCTCGGCAAGCTCAAGGCGGCTGAAAAACAAATCGCGGCGCTGCGCCAGAAAGATATTGTGGGGCAGGTTGACACGGTTATTTCGCAGGGCGTGCACCTGGGCGATCGCACGCTCTACCGTGCCCACCTCGGCGTGGTGGAGAGTGCGGATGACCTGCGCGTGCTCGCCACGGAGATCCGCGGGCGGCTGGCACCGTCCGATGATTTCGTCATCATTATTACCGGAGTTAGCAACGGGCGTCCCCTTATTGTGGTGGCAGCTTCCGAGGCGGCGCGTACGGCCGGTCTGAAGGCCGGGGCGCTGGTTTCGCGTGCGGCGAAGATCCTGGGCGGGGGCGGCGGCGGTAAGCCGGATCTCGCGCAGGGCGGCGGTTCGGATGTGACGAAGCTGGATGAAGCCCTCGCGGTTCTGGAAGCGGAGCTGCGCGGCTAATGCGGCGAGGCGTGCGGATCGGAGTGGACGTAGGGCGGGCGCGTACCGGCGTGGCCAGTTGCGATAGCGACGGCATCCTCGCCACTCCGGTCGCCACGCTCCGGGCGAACGGCACGGACGTGAGTGAAGTTGCTCGCGAGGTGCGCGAGCGCGGCGCCATTGAAGTCATCGTGGGTTTGCCGCGCAATATGGATGGGAGTGAAGGCTCCTCCGCTAAGTATTCACGCAGGTGGGCGCGGCGTTTAGCCCGGCGTATCGCTCCGGTTCCGGTACGTTTATTCGACGAGCGGCTCTCCACGGTGGCCGCCCATGCCCAATTGCACGAGGCCGGGCGCAGCTCGCGGAGCCACCGCGCCGTTGTTGACCAGGTCGCGGCGACCGTTATTCTTAATAATGCGTTGGAAGCAGAGAGGCTCACCGGCGCACCGGCCGGCGAACTCGTGGCGGCGAGTACCGAAGCGAAAGGCGATAATGAGTGACGTTTTTGACCGCTTGAGTGCGGACGACGCCGATACCCCGCGCCGTCGCCAATCGGGCGCGCGGCGAAGCTCTCACGGGGCGGGTGTGCCGCGGGGCGGTGCACGTGGAAGCCAGCCGCACGGGCGCGGTGCCCAGGGGCGCGGGAGTTCCGGGCGGATGCCGGCGGGGCGTAACTCATCGGGCCGAAATTCGGAAGGCCGCAATGCCGCGGAGGCGAGGCGTCGGGCGGCCGCGCGGCGTACGGAGCGGGCCCGGCTGCGGCGCCGCAAGAGGATTACCACCGGGATCATTACCGTTCTTCTTGTTACCGCGCTCACCGCGGCGGCTGTTATTTTCTTCCCGCGCTTGCTGCACAGCTCCGATACCGTGCGCGACTACAGCGGAGAAGGAACCGGCCAGGTGGTGGTGCGGATTCCGGAAGGGGCTACCGGGCGGCAGATCGCAGCGGTACTCGCCGAGAAAAATATTGTTGCCACCGAAGGCGCATTTATCGATGTCTTTTCCCGTGATCCGCGCTCCACGGGCATCCAGGCCGGGGCGTATACGCTGCGCGAGCAGATGTCCGCTTCCGCGGCTCTTTCCGCCCTGCTGGATCCGGCTAATGCCGCCACGATTAAAGTGACGATTCCCGAAGGCTTTACCAAATGGCAGGTGCGTGACCGGCTCGGCAATCTTATGGACATCGACGTCGGGGTGGTTGAAGATGCGATGAACGACGCCGCAGCTATCGGCCTGCCCGCGGAAGCTGGCGGGAATGCGGAAGGTTGGCTGGCGCCCGCCACCTACGATTTTGATCCGAATACCACGGTGACCGAGGCGCTCCAGCAGATGGTGGAAGTCCAGGTTGGGCGCCTAGAAGCCAGCGGGGCGGAGCGGAGCCGGTGGCAAGCAGTGCTCACCACCGCTTCTATCGTGGAACGCGAAGGGCATCCGGCCGATTACCCGAAGGTCGCCCGAGTCATTGAGAACCGGCTCGGGGATAATGCGCCGGAAGTAGCCGGGCGCCTGCAGATGGACTCCACTGTGCTCTACGGGGTAGGCAAATCCGGCGGGGTGCCCACGCGGGCGGAATTGGACGCGGATAATCCGTATAACACCTACCGGGTCAAGGGCCTACCGCCCACCGCTATCGGGGCGCCCGGGGTACAAGCCATTGAAGCGGCTGTCAATCCGGCGGAAGGCAATTGGCTCTATTTCACCACCGTTAATCTGGAAACCGGGGAAACGAAGTTCACGGCCGATTACGAGGAGCAGATGCGTTTCCAGGCTGAGTTCCGCGAATGGTACGCCGCTCACCCGGACGGAGAGAAAAAGGACCACTAGCGTAGCTGCGCATAGGTACGACGGCGCAGCGCGAATCTGGCACGTATCGATGCGGCGGTGCCGGAGTTTATCCCCAGGTTGCTCGCGCGGCCCTGCTATCCACAGGGTGCAGGCGTGGCATCGCCCCGATACGTGGGCATCCGTAATCTGAGCGCATGAACTTCTTTTCCCGTGAACGTATCCTGCGCGGCGCTCTCAGCCCGGCGGTAGCGGTGTTGCTCGTCGTGGGTGTGAGCCTGTGCTGGGCGGGGTTGGGGTGGTCACGTTCGGTGGGTGCACTTGGGGGCGGTAGCCCTGTTGTTGATACGGGTGCCGGTAATTCTGCCGGGGTGTTCCCGGGCGCCGGAGCGCTGCTGGGTGCCGGTATGCTCGCGCTCCTTTGCGAGGCGGTAAGCGGGGCATGCCTGGCTCTTGCCGCGGTCGTGGACTCGCGGGTGCAACTCCTTCCTGATCCGCTGCTGGCGGCGGCTGGGGGAGCTGCGCTTACGGGCATCGCGCTGCGCGGGCAGTGGGAGGATAGTGCTATTGGAGCCGTGGCTGGCCTCGGCGGTTACGTGGTGCATCGTTTTGCCCAGCTCGGATGGGGTGATGTCAAAATGCTCATCGTGCTGGGGTGGTGGACGGGGCCGCGCCTTGGGCTCGGCCTGCTTATGAGCCTCGTGGGCGCGGGTATATTTGCCGCGGTGCGGGTGCTGAGCGCCCGGCTCACCGTGGATGATTCCATTCCGCTCGGGCCGTGGCTCATGGGCGGTGGCGCCCTCGCGTGGCTGGCCGGGCTAGGATAGGGAGGCGCCCGCATCCCGGCACTTCCGGGCCATGGCGGGTGAACCGGGATCCGTGAGCTCTGTGCTAACAGCACGGGTGGCCGGGATACGTAACGGGACTTATGAACGTAGGAATGGGGAATGACGCGCATGATTCGGTGGTCAACAGCGGGGGAATCCCACGGAGCAGCCCTCGTGGCGCTTATTGAGGGAATTCCAGCGGGCCTGAGCCTGAGTTCGGATACCATTCGGGATCAATTGGCCCGCCGCCGGCTCGGCTATGGGCGCGGTGCCCGCCAGAAATTCGAACAGGATAAGCTTCACGTCCTCACCGGATTACGGCACGGATCCACCCTCGGTTCACCCATCGCGCTCGTTATTGAGAATTCCGAATGGCCCAAATGGGAAGCGGTCATGTCCGTTGATCCGGTTCCACCCGAAGCACTGCTGCGTGATGCCGGGAGGGGAGATAACCAAGAACTTGCCCGGAATAAACGCCTCACCGCGCCCCGGCCCGGGCATGCCGATCTCACCGGCATGAATAAGTACGACCACAGCGATGCTCGAAACGTCCTCGAACGCGCTTCGGCTCGGGAAACTGCGGCCCGGGTGGCGCTGGGCGCTATCGCGCGCGAGTACGCGAGCCAAAGCGCTGGAATCACCATCGTTTCCCGCGTGGTGGCTCTCGGTGGCGTGAGTGATACCTCAAAGACTGTTCCCGGGCCGGCCGATGCCGCAGCTCTTGATGCCTCGCCGGTGCGCTGTCTGGATGAGGCCGTGGCCCAGGCCATGATGGAAGAAGTTGATCGGGCGAAGAACGCGGGGGACACCCTGGGCGGCGTCGTCGAAGTTCTTGCCTACGGCGTGCCGCAAGGACTGGGCAGTTACGCAACACCTTACGGGAGGCTCGATGCGGAACTGGCCCGCGCCATGATGTCCATTCAAGCGGTAAAAGGCGTGGAAATCGGAGATGGATTCACCACCGCTGGCCGGCCCGGCAGCCAGGCTCATGATGAGATCGTCCGCACCGCAGCAGGGGTGCGGCGTCTAACCAACCGGGCGGGTGGAATCGAAGGCGGCATGTCCAATGGCGAAACGATCCGAGTGCGTGTGGCTTTCAAACCGATTTCCACGGTACCGAGGGCCCTGCGCACCATCGATACTGAAACCGGGGAAGCCACAACGGCACTGCACCAGCGCAGCGATGCAAGTGCTGTGGTTCCCGGAGCGGTTATTTGCGAAGCGATGATGGCGCTGGTTCTCGCGGAAGCAATCCAGGATAAATTCGGCGGGGACACCCTCGGTGATACCCGAGCGGCGGTCCGCGCCTACCTGGATCGCATTCCGGAGGAACGCCGATGAGCGTGCGAGCAGTGTTGGTCGGGATGCCTGGGGTGGGCAAATCGACCGTGGGAAAGCTGCTGGCCAAAGATCTGGGCCTTCCCTTTGCCGATTCGGATGCTCTGATCGTGAGCGAAACGGGGCAGAGCATCCCGGAGATTTTCCAGACGGTGGGAGAAGAAGGATTCCGGAGGCTGGAAGCCGATATTATCGCGCGCACCCTCGCGGATTTTGATGGTGTGCTTTCCCTGGGGGGAGGAGCTATTTTGAGTGAAGCCACCCGGCAAGCGTTACGGCACCATCCCGTGGTTCTCATCGAGGCGCGTATGGATATCCTGGTGCGAAGGATTACCGGTTCGCGGACCCGCCGTCCGCTCCTCGAGGATAATCCCGCGCTTCGGTTGCGGGAACTCGATCGGGAGCGCACTCCGCTTTATCGCGATGTGGCAAGCGTGACGGTAACCTCCGATGGGGGTTCCCCACACCGGGTAGTGCGCCGGATTCGCGCGGCTCTGGATGAATGCGGTGATACCGCCAGGTGAAGGCTCCGCCACCCAGTGGATGCACCGCTCAGAAAAAGGTGATGGCACCGTAGCGGCTGCGTCGCAAAGATGAAACTCCCCGTGTAAACTTGGGGAGGACTATTTGTGAAAGGATACCTTGTGGCAACAACCAATGATTTGAAGAATGGCATGGTCCTGGTATTCGACAACCAGCTGTGGCAGGTTGTTGAGTTCCAGCACGTCAAGCCGGGCAAGGGCCCTGCTTTTGTGCGGACTAAGCTGAAGAATGTCCTCTCCGGTAAGACTGTGGATCGCACTCTCAACGCGGGTATCAAGGTCGAAACCGCCACCGTGGACCGCCGCGATATGCAGTACCTCTACCATGATGGTACTGATTTCATCTTTATGGATGAGGATACCTACGAACAGGTTCCGGTCACCGCTGAAGTCATGGGTAATCTGGCGAACTTCCTGCTCGAAAACCAGAAGGCCATTGTTGCTTTCCACGAAGGTAATGTGCTGTTCGTGGAACTCCCCGCTTCGGTGATTCTCGAAGTGACGGAAACCGAACCGGGTCTCCAGGGCGACCGCTCGAATGCGGGCACCAAGCCGGCTACGGTGCAGACCGGGTATGAACTCCAGGTGCCGCTCTTCCTCAATATTGGGGACAAGATTAAGGTTGATACGCGCACCGGTGAATACATTTCCCGGGCGAATGACTAATGGCTAAACAGAAGAAACACCGGTCCACAGGCCGTTCCACCCAGCGTCATCGCGCCTTGGATGTGCTTTTCGAAGCTGATGAAAAGAACATCACGTCGGAAGCGGGTATTCTCGAGCTTCTTGCTGAGCGTCAGCGCGTCTCTACCGCACAGGTTCCTATCGGGGAATTTGGTTCGCAGATTGTGAGGGCTTACGCGCAGCAAATCTCGCAGGTGGATACCCTCATTGAGGCTTCCTCGGAGGATTGGTCACTCGAACGTATGAACGCGGTGGATCGCAGCGCTTTGCGCGGTGCGGTTGCTGAACTCATGTACCTGGGGACTTTCCGCGGTGCCGTCATTGTGGAGTGGACGAACCTCGTACGCGAATTCTCTACGGATCGCTCCGTCGGCTTCGTTATGGGCGTGCTCAATAAGGCTGCCGATATTCGCGAACGTGAGGAAAGTGGCGGCGCACCGATTCTTCAGAACGACGACGCCGCTAACGCGGTGGAATCCGGCGAAGAAAGTAACCTTGTGGAATCTGATGAGGCCGGCCTCATCGCCGCTATCCGCACCGGCCAGCTAGATGATCCCGAAGCTGCCCGGGCCAGCGCGGAAGAATAAGAATTTCTCCCGGCCACCAGTAACTAATGGCGGGTTTCCGTGAAATCAATTCACGGAAACCCGCCATTTTTGTGCTTGGTAGGCAGCTTGTGCTGCTAAGCGAAAGTGATGAATCCCCGCGCCCCCGAAAATTCCCGAGTTCCCGGAAAAGCCCGAGTTTCCGGAGTCTTATCGCCGGCCGTAATTGGAATTGCGGCCGAAAAGGCGGTCGAGTTCGCGCCGTTCTTTCTTCGTGGGGCGGCCGCTGCCAGGATCACGCCGCATGACCGGTAGATAAACTTTCTCCCGCACGGGGGTGAGATCCTCATAATTTTCCCGAGCTAGTGGCGCACTCGTCCGTTTGGTAATAATCCCGGTAACTTTGAGGATTCGATCAAAACCTTCTACCCGGTAGCGCACCACATCACCAACACGGACCTTCGCGGCGGGCTTGACCGGTTCATCATTGATGCGCACGTGGCCCGCCTTGCATTCGGACGTAGCCAAGGAACGAGTTTTGCACTGCCGCACGCTCCATAGCCAGACGTCAATCCGAGTTGTTTCCATAGGTCTAGCCTACTCGGATGCCGCTACCCGTTGCGAACTTCGTCACAAGCCGCGGCGCTGACCTGCCGCGATGGTTTTATAAAAAAACAAGGGCGCGGCTCCTTATATTATTTACGGCTTTTTCGCTCTACGCTACTAACAAGACAGAGAAGTTTCGTAGCGTCAGCGTCGTTATGACTGATGTTGACGGAATTGTTATGAGCACCAGGGCATATCTGATGCGCAAGAAAGGGGACACTGTGGAGGTACCACCACTTACTCCGGAGCAGCGTCTCGCCGCTTTGGATAAGGCCGCCGAAACACGGCGGCGCCGCGCGGAACTTTTGCAGCAACTGAAATCCGGACAGCTGCACCTTTCGGAGGTTTTGGCGCAGCGCGATGACCCGGTAATCGCACGCACCAGTGCCAGCGTGCTACTGCGGGCACTTCCCGGTATCGGTGAAGCCAAGGCCGCGCGGGCAATGGCTGATATCGGAATCGCTCCCTCCCGGCGCGTACGCGGACTGGGTGTGCATCAGACCGCGGCCCTTATCGCACTTTTCGGTTAAAGGCCCGCCTGAGGTAAGCACCAATTGTTCGCGAGGCACGGCGAGGATTTTCGGGATCGAAAATCCTGTCGTAGGGCTGTGGCACAATAAATGTCATGACACCTCAGGATCATCGTCGTATTTGCGTGCTTGCCGGCCCCTCCGGGGTGGGAAAGGGAACCGTGGTTGCGCAGTTGCTCGCGCAGGAGCCGCGCATATGGCTGTCCATTTCTGCCACTACGCGCGCACCTCGCCCAGGGGAGCGGGAAGGGGAATCCTACTTCTTCGTGGATGATGAGCATTTCGATCACCTCGTCGAAAGCGGGGAGATGCTCGAGTGGGCCATAGTGCACGGGAAACACCGTTACGGAACCCCGCGCCAGCCCGTGCTAGAAGCATACGCAGCGGGAAAAATTCCGCTTCTTGAAATCGATCTGGCAGGGGCGCGCCAGGTTCGCCAGTCACTGCCCGAAGCTTTCCAGATCTTTCTAGCCCCGCCGTCGTTCCAAGAACTTGAAGCGCGGTTGCGCGGGCGCGGTACTGAAACAGAAGAGGCCATCGAACGGCGCCTGGAGACCGCGCGAGGTGAATTAGCCGCCCAGGCGGAGTTTGACGCCGTCGTCGTTAATGACACCGTGGCACGTGCCACCGGCGAAATTCTCGACCTCATCGCCCCGAAGCGTTAGAATAAAAGGCCGAAGCTTCACGGTGGTGCCCATGTGCGGTACCGCGTTTATCCAGAAGGGAACTACATGTTCGGAACTGTTCCGGAACCCGAAGGTATTACCAACCCGCCCATTGACGATCTTCTCGCAAAGATTGATTCGAAGTACGCACTGTGCGTGCTTTCAGCGGATCGTGCGCGTCAAATCAACTCCTACAAGCAGGAAATGGCGCGTGGTGACGGCAATATCGAGCATTACGGTGCGCTTGTCTCGGCGGAACCGGAAGAAAAGCCCCTGTCCATCGCGCTGCGTGAAATCGCCGAGGACAAGCTCGAATGGCAGCTGGACGAAAAGTAGAACACGCGCCGCGCGTCGTTATCGGCGTAACCGGAGGTATCGCCGCCTATAAGGCGGCCTACCTCGTCCGGCTCTTCGTGAAAGCCGGTGCGGATGTGCACGTTATCCCTACCCCGGCTGCCCTGGAGATGGTCGGGGCCACCACGTGGGAAGCCTTGACGCATCATCCCGTTCTTGTGCGAACCAGTGAACACGCTGATGAAGTCGCGCACGTTCGCCTTGGAAAAGAAGCCGACTTGGTTGTGGTCGCGCCGGCAACTGCGAATACTATCGCGAAGGCGCGTGTGGGAATAGCCGATAACCTTCTTCTCAATACCCTGTTGGTGGCCCAGTGCCCGGTGGTGATGGCACCGGCGATGCACACCCAAATGTGGGAGCATCCGGCTACTCAAGAGAATATTGCGGTGCTGCAGGCCCGCGGGGTTCATATTATTCCACCCGCTAGCGGGCAACTCACCGGGGCGGATTCCGGGCCGGGCCGGCTGCCGGAACCGGAAGATATCTTCGCGCAATCCTGGGAGATCCTCACCGGCGAACACCCGGATGCACGGGCGGAGCAGCACAGTGCGGAACAGAGTACGCTGCGCGGTCGGACTATCCTTGTCACAGCGGGAGGCACCCACGAAGCCCTCGATCCGGTGCGTTTTATCGGCAACCGTTCTTCGGGGCGTTTTGGACTGGAAATTGCTCGTGCTTTGCTCGAGCGCGGCGCGCGGGTAACGGTGCTGGCGGCTCATGTAGCCCGCGATATCACCGCACTTGCTCCGGGGGCTGAGATTGTTCCGGTCAGTTCGGCGCGCGATCTTCACCAAGCAGTTCTTGCCCGAGTGAAGAATGTAGACGGCGTAGTTATGAGCGCAGCGGTTGCTGATTTTCGCCCGGCCGAACCCGCCGCAAGCAAACAGAAAAAAGACGGTAGCGGCAAACGCGTCGTCGAACTGGTAGAAAATCCGGATATTTTGGCTGATATTTCCCACCGGCGCCGCCGGTCGGGGCAGCTCATCGTGGGTTTCGCCGCGGAAACCGGCGACGCGAATGGAAGCGTCTTGGATTACGGACGCGAAAAAGCGCGGCGCAAAGGCGCTGATTTACTTGTGATCAATCGCGTAGGGGAGAAAACAGGATTTGGCGAGGTACCCACTGAGATCACCGTGGTTACCCCCGCAGGTGAGATCATTGCGAGCGGCGCGGGCAGCAAAGCTCAGATGGCTGGTATTATTGCGGGCCTTATAGCCGATCATTTCACCACCGAGCGCGTATAGAATAAGGTTTGCCTTACCTGGCAGCCGCTGATGACTAATAGTGACTAAGTAGTTTTAATTAAGCGAGGGGATACGATGCATTACCGGCAACCGTTCACGTCCGAATCGGTCACGGAAGGACACCCCGACAAGGTGTGTGACCTTATTTCCGACTCCATTCTTGACGCTCTGCTCGCGTCGGATGAGAATTCTCGCGTTGCCGTGGAAACGATGGTGACGACCGGGCTGGTGCACGTGGCCGGTGAAGTGACCACGGATGCCTACGCGGATATCGCTCATATTATCCGCACTGTTGTGACCGGGATCGGTTACAACTCCTCGCAAGTCGGCTTTGATGGAAACTCCTGCGGCGTAACCATCTCCATCGATGAACAAAGTCCGGATATTGCCGCCGGTGTTAATACCTCGCTGGAACGGCGGGAAAGCAGCGAAGTCGAATACGATCATTTCGACCAGCAGGGGGCCGGGGATCAGGGGCTCATGTTCGGTTATGCCTGCAATGAGACTAAAACACTTATGCCCGCTCCCATCCTGCTTGCCCACCGCTTCGCAGAACGCCTCGCCCTGGTTCGCCGTGAAGGTGTCGTTCCCGGACTGCGCCCCGATGGTAAAACTCAGGTCACTATTGACTATGAAGGTGCGCGGCCCGTGGCCCTCAATACCGTGGTGATCTCCAGCCAGCACGACGAAAATGTGCAACGCGAGTGGTTAACGGAAACGCTGCGTGACCACGTGGTTGCGCCCGTTCTCGAAGAAGAAAATATCGCCATCGATACCGATAAATTCTCGCTTCTCGTTAATCCCTCGGGGCGTTTCGTGGTGGGAGGACCGATGGGCGACGCCGGGGTGACCGGCCGGAAAATCATCGTGGACACCTACGGCGGGATGGCACGCCACGGCGGCGGGGCTTTCTCTGGAAAAGACGCGTCCAAGGTAGATCGCAGCGCGGCCTACGCGGCGCGCTGGGCGGCCAAGAATGTGGTTGCGGCCGGGCTTGCTTCCCGGTGCGAACTCCAGCTGGCTTACGCTATTGGGCGTGCCCATCCGGTATCCGTGCGCCTGGATACCTTCGGGACGGAAACAGAAGAACTGGGGCGTATCGAAAACGCTGTTCAGAAGGTTTTCGATTTCCGCCCCGCGGCGATTATTGACGCTTTGGAACTCAAGCGTCCAATTTTCGCGAAGACGGCTTCCTACGGTCACTTCGGGCGGGAACTCCCCGAATTCACCTGGGAGAAAACAGACCGGGTTGAAGAACTCCTCCGCGCTATCTAGAGCTATCTAGAGCCCGAAGTTTGACGCCGGATTTTTCTGTCGTAGGGCCGGGATATCCTAGGTTGCATGGAGAGCACACTCTTTGATTTCGATGCCCTCCCCCTCGTGGGGGAGCAAGGCGCCCTTCTTGAGGCGCGCCCGGCACGCACCCGCGTGCGCTCCAAGGTACCTAATCCCGTTGCGCATGTTCAGGTGCTCCACTCCCAGCCTCATATGGACCGGGTATTTGACTACCTTGTCCCCGAAAAATTCGCGGATAGTGCCCGGGTGGGAACCCGGGTCGTGGTAGATCTCGGTGCGCAGCGGGTAGGCGGATTTATCGTTGCTCGGGATAGTGTTACGGAAGGCAGCGGGCGGCTGCGCCCCCTGTATCGGGTGGTCTCGGAATACCCGGTGCTCACTGCGTCGGTGTATGCGGTTGCCCGTACTCTTGCCGATAAGTATGCCGGAACAGTAGCTGATATATTGCGGACCGCTATCCCGGAACGGCATGCGCGGGCCGCTAAGGAATTCTTGGCCACTACCCAAGAAACCATCCCCTTGGCAAGCTCGCACGCGGCTCCTGAACCGGGCCCCTGGGAAGCCTATCGGGGTGGACCAGAATTCCTTGCGGCGCTAGGGGAAGGGAAAGCCGTGCGGGCCTGCATGGCTGCCCTCCCCGGGCCCGCCGGGGGAGTAGAAGTTTTGATTCGGGCCGTGCAGGCAGTGCGGCACGCCGGGCGCAGCGTCCTCCTGGTTGTTCCCACTACCCGGGCCGCCAGAGCACTGCAGGATACCCTTGCATCCCGCGTAGGGGAAACCCCCACTCTCATGGTGTCCGAAGAAGCACACGAAAAACGCTACCGTGCTTTTTTGGCGGTGCTATCGGGGCAATCACGCATTGTGGTAGGTACCCGCGGAGCGGCCTGGGCGCCGCTCACAGATCTTGGGCTGGCAGTCATCATGGATGATGCCGCCTCAACCTTGCGTGATATTCGCGCACCGTATCTGGCAACACGTGACGTACTACTGGAGCGTGTTCGGCGTGAAGAGGCTGCGTTTCTAGCTTTCTCCCCTTACGTGAGTGAAGAATGTGCCCAGCTGCTTTCCGAACACCGCATCAGCCTATTGGACGGCACCGCGGCCGCTCGCCGCGCCGCGCTTCCGCATATTTCAGGTCCCCACCAGTGGCCCGGGGGAGAAGCCGATCACTTGCGCTTACCTCAACCTGCATTCCCTATTCTGCGGCGCGCCCTGGAAAATGGGCCGGTTCTTATCCTCGTGCCGCGGAGCGGGTATATTCCGGTGCTGTGCTGTACCTACTGCGGGGAGCGTGCGCTGTGCACAATCTGCGGAGGTAACCTGGCTCAGCGTACCTCACGTGAACCACTGCGCTGTCAGCGATGCGGAGTGCGAGTGCAGCCCTGGCGATGTCCGCACTGCCACAACGGGAAGCTGCGCGCTGTTCGAATCGGTTCTGCACGTACCGCGGAGGAAATCGGGCGGGCTTTTCCCGGTGTTGGCATTATTCTTTCCGGATCACACTCTCCGGAGGGAATTATTGGGCGAGTCTCCCCGCGCCCACGCATCGTGGTGGCAACACCGGGTGCGGAACCGGAGGCTGAAGGCGGATTCGCCGCTGCATTGGTATTGGATGCACGCTACCTCCTCGGAGAAGGGCTCGGTGCTGAAACACGTTTTATTCGGGTGCTCGCGCGGGTTGCGGCCCGGGTCCGTTCAGCCGGAGAAGGCGGCCATATGCTGGTGGCCGGGGGAGCACCTCCTGCACTTCTCAATCGGCTAGCGCAATGGGAGCTGGGTGAATATGCCGCTGAATCACTCGAACAGCGGGCCGAATTGAAGTTGCCTCCCACTGCTTCCTGGGTGGCTATCTCCGGAGCCAGCGGGGATGTGCGAACGTACCTGGCCATGTTGCGCGCGGCCCTCTATCGCGGCGTAAGAGAGGAAGAGTCCCATCTCTTTACCCAGTTTTCACGTGAGGCCGGTTCCAAGAAATGGCCGCCGGAGAATGAGAAAGAAACAGAAGCAGACCTGCTGGCCGGCGGAGCCTTTGAGCTAGCGTCCGGGATCGTGCTGCTCGGCCCGGTGCCGGGGGCACGCCCGGGAGAAATCACCGTCTATGCACGGGCGGAACTCTCGCGGGGTATGACCCTCACCCGTCAGACGCGGAAAACTTACGGTGCCTACTCTGCCCAGCGGCTGGGTGGCTCATTGCGTTTACAGGTTAACCCACCCCTATAAGCACTCAGGGTCAGAGATAACTATCCATACTCGACTAGGCTGAGAAAAGAACTAGGTAGGATTGATACGTGAGAATACTATTCGCAGGCACACCGGAGACCGCGGTTCCCGCCTTAAAACTCCTGCATGATGAAGGTTTCGATATCGCTGGGGTGCTTACCCGCGCTCCAGCCGCCCAAGGGCGCAAACGCGTGTTGACTCCCTCGCCGGTACACCGCGTGGCAACAGAACTGAACCTTCCCGTGCTCACCCCCCGTACCTTAAAGGACAGCACCGCTCAGGACCAGATCGCCCAGCTCGCCCCCGAAGCTGTAGCGGTAGTCGCCTACGGGCTCATTATTCCGCCCGCGCTCCTCACAGTGCCGCGCCACGGTTGGCTCAACCTGCATTTCTCCCTCCTGCCGCGCTGGCGGGGGGCCGCGCCGGTCAATTACGCGATTGCCGCGGGGGATACCACCACCGGAACCAGCGTCTTTCAAATTGAACAAGGCCTGGATACCGGCCCCGTTTTCGCGAGTGAAGCCACCCGGATCGGGGCGGAAGAAACCGCTGGAGAACTGCTGGCCCGCCTGGCACAATCCGGGGCGCGCCAATTGAGCGATACTCTGCATGCCATCGCTGCCGGTAACGCCCACGCACAACCCCAAACTGGGGAAGTTACCCTCGCACCCCAATTCGATTCTTCCTGGGCGCGAGTGAATTGGGAGTGGCCCGCCCAGCGTATTGTGGATCGGGTTCGCGCTGCCAACCCGGCCCCCGGGGCCTGGACCACCCTCAACGGCCAGCGCTTTAAAATCGAATCAGTGCACGTGGTTGTGCCTGAAGCGCCTACAGCACACCTAAACTTGGCACCGGGCGAAATCGGCCCGGGTGGTGTTATCGGCTGCGGGGAAGGAACCGTGCAATTGCGCCGGGTCGCCCCGCCCGGCAAGGCTCATATGGATGCCGCCGCCTGGCTTAACGGTGCCCGCCTTGCCGAGCACACCCGTTTCGATGCCGAAGTGAAGGAAGGCCACCATGAATGAGCGTCCTGCCGGCTGGGTGCCGCGCCGCCAGTCATCGAACTACGCCCGTCTCGTTGCCTATGATGCATTACGGGCTGTTAATACTGAAGATGCTTACGCTAATCTCATCCTTCCGGGCATGGTGAGCCGGGCGCGTCTCAATCGAAGCGACGCGGCCTTCGCCACCAATCTGGCCTACGGAACCTTGCGACTGCAAGGCCGGTGGGATGCCATGATCGCCCGCTGTTCCCAAGGCCGTACCCTCGCGGATATCGATCCGCGTGCCCTCGATCTACTCCGTCTAGGCTGCTACCAGCTCATTGAGCTGAAAACACCACCCCACGCGGCGATTAATGAAACAGTTGCGCTAGCTCGCAATGAACTAGGTCAGGGAATCGCCGGTTTCGTCAACGCCGTGTTGCGGAGGGTGTCTGAGCGTCGGAATGCCTGGCGTGGGATCATTGAAAATAGCACGGCATCTAGGGAAGAGTTCCTGGCGGTGTGGCATTCGCATCCGCGCTGGATCGTGCGGCAGCTGGAATCTTCGCTCGCGGCAGCCGGGCGTTCCACCGAGGTGGAAGCCGTTCTCGAAGCGAATAACACGCCCGCGAAAGTAGCTTTAGCCTGTCGCAATATCTCACCCGAACACCTCAAAGCCAGGATTGAGCGCGCCAAAATGACGTGGGAAGATCCCTACCTGGTACCCAGCGCGGTGCTCCTAGCCTCCGGTGACCCGCACCGGCTCTGGCCCGTACGGGACGGGGTCGCCGGTGTCCAGGATGAGGGCTCGCAGCTCATTTCCGCCATTGTCACGGAGGCCTCCATATCCGGGAAGGATAAATCCTGGTTGGATATGTGCGCCGGCCCGGGAGGGAAAACCGCAACTATCGCTGCTACTGCGGCACGGCGCGGTGTTCGGGTGTTCGCAAATGAACCCCAGGCTCACCGCCTTGATCTCGTTGAAGAAAATATTGCCCCCTGGGCGGATACCGTCGCCCTGCGCGAAGGCGATGGGCGGGATATTGGCGCTCAGGAACCCGATAGCTATGATCGGATCCTCGTGGATGCCCCATGTTCTGGCTTGGGGGCACTGCGCCGTCGTCCCGAAGCTCGGTGGCGCAAAAAAGAAAGCGACCTGGCTGCACTGACGCAACTCCAAGGCGAGCTCCTCGACTCCGCCTACCGTGCCTTGCGTCCGGGCGGGCTATTGCTCTACACCACCTGTTCCCCGGTGCTCGCGGAAACCCGCGATGTCATCGCCGCGTTCCTGGAACGCACCGCGGGCGCGGAACTTGGCGACGTCACCGTCACCGCGAACCGGCGAGCCCTGCGCCCGGTTGCCTCTCGTGGAATGACCGTGCAACTGTGGCCTGATATCCATCACACGGACGCCATGTATATGGCACGCATCCTCAAATCCGCATCCGCATCCGAATTCGCGCCAGCATCACGGCGCTCCTGAAAGGATCACCATCATGGACGTGAAGATTTCCCCCTCTATCCTCAACTGCGATTTTGGGCATCTAGCTGATGAACTGGAGAAAATCTCCAATGCTGATTTCGTGCACGTGGATATTATGGACAATCACTTTGTTCCTAACCTTGCCCTCGGTCTGCCTATTTTCGAAGCGGCGGCACAGGCAACCGCGGTCCCGCTCGATGCCCACCTCATGATCGAGAACCCCGATCGCTGGGCGCCCGCCTACGCGGAAGCAGGAGCTGCCTCCGTCACTTTCCACGCCGAAGCCTGCCAAGCCCCGCTACGTCTCGCCCGCGAACTACGCGCGCGGGGCGCCCGCGCCGGACTCGCCATCAAACCGGCAACGCCCATCGAGCCGTACATCGACATTCTCAACGAATTCGACATGGTCCTCATTATGACCGTGGAACCTGGATTCGGCGGGCAAAGTTTCATCGAATCGATGATGCCGAAAGTTACCCGCACCCGCCGCGCGATCGAAGCAGCCGGCCTGGACGTGTGGATTCAAGTGGACGGCGGTATCTCCCGCGCGACCATCGAACAAGCGGCCACTGCTGGAGCTAATAACTTCGTGGCGGGTTCAGCCGTTTTCCGCGCGGAAGATGCCTACGCTGAAGTAGAGAAGCTCCGCGAATTAGCCACAGGTGCGTGCCAGCACGCGGCGCATTAACAACGGGTGCACGCCCGCACGCGACGAGCTAATATGGAACACGATGCACCGGGGTCAGTGAAAGTCTGAACCGGCGGTAACAGTCCGCGAACCACGCACGTGGCCGATGGGGTGGAATTCCCCAACCGACGGTAATAGTCCGGATGGGAGGCGCATCGAGGGGCTCCAAGCCCTGCTTCGGCTACGCAATTTTGGCGCGCCGTGGCGTCAGCGTCTCCCGGCTTCAAAGTTCCCGGCCATCGGGAAGGTCAGGAACTGGAACGTGAACACCGTGCGCCGTAACTCTCACCCGCGCCCGCGCTCTCCTCGCACCGCGTGGGTACCCGCCGCCCTCTCTCTCCTCGCGGTTTTTCTCCTCTGGGCGGCAGTCACTAGCGCCCAGCTGATACCCGACCACCTCCTCCCCGCACCTCGCGCGGTCGGGCACCGCCTAGCGACCGCACTCCTCGGACTTGGCGCTCACCCTCCCTACCTCCTCACCGCGCTAGGAAACACCCTCGCCGCGGCCCTCACCGGGTGTGCCTGGGCTGCCCTCCTCGGAGTTCCCCTCGGCATCGCTCTAGCGCGCTGGCGTCTGCTCAATAGCGCACTCCAGCCCTTCCTCGCGGCTTCGCAAGCAGTCCCCGCCGTCGCCCTCGCGCCCCTCCTCGTCGTCTGGATTGGCTACGGGATGCCCTCCATCGTAGTGCTGTGCACCATCATGGTTATCTTCCCGATTATCGTTTCCACCTCGGTGGGCGTGCATGCCATTGACCGCGATGTTATCGCCGCCGCTCGGCTCGACGGCGCAGCTCGCCTCACCCTCCTTTTCCCCATCATCGTGCCTCTGGCTGCGCCTTCCATCCTGGCTGGCCTACGCACCGGATTCACCCTGTCCATCACCGGCGCCGTCGTTGGAGAAATGATCATCGGGGGAGCGGGCCTGGGCACCGAACTCTCCCGCGCCCAACCCACCGGAGATATCACCGGAATGTTCGCCGTCATCGTTGTTATGGCTGCCGCCGCCATCAGTATCTACCTCCTCATCTTTACCGTCGAAAAACACGTCACCGCTGCGGTGCGTTAACTGCGGTGCGTTACCGAGGTCATCACAGCCACAGCTCGCACCCCAGCAGGAAACTCGCGCACAGAAGCGCAACACAAGAAAGGACACCCATGAAACGACTCATTGCCACACTCGCAACCGCTGCCCTCGGGCTCGCCGGATGTGCGGGAGGCGGCTCCGGGAACAAAGCCGGTGAAAGCAGCTCCCCCTCCGCCGGCGTGCAGCAACCTACCGCGAGCGCCACCGCCGCCCTCACCGTCGGTCTCACCTACGTTCCGGATATCCAATTCGCGCCTTTCTACGTGGCTGAAGACCAGGGCTATTTCCGCGAAGCTGGGCTTGATATCACGCTGCGTCACCACGGCGCCCAAGAATCCCTCCTCGGCGCGCTCTCCAGCGGGAGCGAAGATGTGGTTTTTGCCGGCGGTGACGAAATGATGGAGGGTCGCTCCAACGGTATCGACGTCGTCAATTGGGCAACGATGTACCAGGATTATCCCGTCACCCTCATCGTGCCGGCCGATTCCCCGATTCAAAATGCAGCTGACCTGGCTGGACGCCGCATTGGGCTGCCCGGTCCGTACGGGGAAAACTATTATGCGCTCCAGGCGCTCATGGCCGCACATAACTGGACTGAATCAGATATCAGCGTGAATTACATCGGCTACACCCAGGCCGCCGCCCTGGCCAGTGGGGAGGTGGACGCAATTATCGGTTTCCGCAACTCCGATGTTCCCAGCGTGGAACGCCAGGGGGTGCCGGTGCGCACCATTGAGATGCTCCCGGGCGGACTGCCGCTCGTCGGGGTGGGACTCGGTTCGCTGCGCCCCACTGTCGATGCCCATCGTGACGATTTCACCCGCATGCTCGGAGCGCTCGACCGCGCCGTGAACTTCGCGCGCAGCAACCCGAAGGAAACCGTGGAGATCACCGCAAAGCATGTTCCGGCTTTGCGCGAAGCGGATAACGCCACCGCTGCCGAAAAAGTCCTCGCGAATACCATTGAGCTGTATGCGGGGCGTACCCCGCTCGGGGTGCAGGACACGCGGCGCTGGGAAGCGATGGCCACGTTTATGTCTGAGAAACTGTTACGCGAACCGGTTGCCGCGGCTGATGCTTTCGTTGATCTGACCGGTAACTCCGCGCATTAAGAACGACGACGCAGCTGCGTGCCACCGGCCTACCGGGCACGCAGCTCAACTCTGCTGAGCCCACGCCACCAGCTCCCCGGCCGTGTAGCCGGCCGCGCCGGCCGCTAAGAAATTGAGGGGATCGGCGGTGAGCGAGCGCCCCATCGTGGACAGCCGTACCGGGAAGTCTGCGAGGGCGCTCGCTACCGCACTCGCCTCTATATCCACACGTTCCAAGTGGGGTGCTCGGAAAAGTTCCTCCAGCTGCCCGCCCAGACGCGCGGCCACGTCAGCTGGTACCGCTCGGGAGAGCGCATCCTCGCCGAGCACCGGAACCGGGCAGCTCACCTGGCAGCGCGCCACCCGCGTGAGTGCCGTCACGCTGTGATGGGAAAGTCCCAGGTGGCGCTCCCGCCTATCCGCGCTCGACATCCGCAAGGCCGCAATCGGGATTCCTCCCAGGGTAGCGGCGGCGTTGAGATGCTCACCGACCCGTGTTCCGGAAAATCCCCACCGGGTATCCGTTCCCAAATTCCCCGGCCCCTGCGCCACCACGGCTACATCCGCGTGCCAAACCAGGCGCGCCGCCAGTAAGGCCGTATACATCGTGACAGCTTCGAGCTTCCCCCCGAAGGCCTGCCCGCACGAAATTGTGCCCAGGATAAGGCCGAGATCTTCCAATTGCGCAGCGGTGCGTGAGAACCAGGCGGGCAGAGCTCCGCCGTCGTCCATCACATACGCGATACGTGCGTTCGGCACCCGCGCGTGCACCCCGGCAACAATCGCGGGAAGCGCCGAATGCAAATCTGCTGCCACCACCGGCATCCCGGCGATGGAATCAGCCTCGCGCAGCAGCTCGTGGTGGGGAGAATTTTGTTCATCAACACCCAGGGTGAGGTATTGGAGCGGGGTGTAGCGGGCCTTGACAATATGGCCGGGCGTGGAGGAGTCTGCGGGCAAGCGCTCGGGAATCGCGCACACAAAGAAATAACCGCCGGTGCCCAGCCCGCGCGCGGCGGCACTTGCCTGAAGCAGCACGGTATCACCGACCTCCGGCTCGCCGACGAGTTCAGGATAGGCCAGCGCTCGCCCGCGGGTGCCATCCTCAAGCTCCACTTCGGCTTCGCGCGCCCCACGCCATGTTTTGCCCAGGGAAAGAATTCTCCCTCTCCGCCACATCATCACGGCTTTAACTCTACCGTCGGCTAGGCTGGGATCGTGAAGCAGAAAGAGACACGCCGGCGCCGCGAACGTCAGCTCGCGCTCCTCCACACGATTCGCCGCGGTAGTTTCCTTACCGCGGCGGAACTCATGGAGCGAATCCCGGCCTACGCCGAAGCCGGAATCGATCTGCGCACCTTCCAACGCGATATTGATGAGCTGCGGGAAGCCGGGTATCCCGTTATTTTCGATGATCGCTGGCGTTATTCTTATGATTCGACCGCTCCGGTCCTCGCGCGGGTGACCGGAATTGGAGCCGGTGTGCTCCACGCTCTGCGCGCTAGTATCGAGGCGGGCGATCCCCAAGGTGAATCGGCACGCCTGGGGGTGGCGAAACTGCTCGCGATAGCGCCGCCGGAAAACGGCGACGCCGCAGTCCCCACCCACCTGCGGGTTAGGATTCCGGGTGGCGCGGCCGCGCGGGTGGTGGCGCGTGCCCTCCAGTACCGGCGCCGGGTCCGCTTCGATTACCGCCGCGGCCCTGGGCTGGTCAAACATTATGAAGTCGAGCCGTGGAACTTCTCCGAACACTACGGAATGTTCTATGTTTCCGGGCTGGCGCGTTCGCGGGCGGGGCGCGGCGAGGCGTTCGGCCCGTGGGATGAGCGAACTTTCCGCCTCGGTCGTGTGATCGCCGGAACTCTCAGCGTAGGTGAGCCATGTGAGTTCCCGCGGGGGGAAGTAGGCGGTGACCACTTCGATGTCGATATTATTCTTCATATTCGCGACGGTGCCGCTGCGGCGCTTACCGCCCGCGGGGAAAAACTCAGCCGCGCGCAGGCGCCGGCTCCAGCGGGATGGTCGGCCTACCGATTCTCCACCGTGGGCCTTAATCGCATTTTCGAATATCTTGCTTTTTACGGGGTGGATGTGCGCCTCGCTGCGCCCGGTGAGCTGCGTGAGGAATGGGACCGCCGTGTAGAGAATCTCATTAACCTGGGCGAAGCTGCCGGGCCGGGGGAGGGGGGAACTCGATGAGTACCGATATTGTTACCACTCTCGGGATGCTGCTCTACCTGCATGAACGCCCCGAGGGCGCGAGTTTGGCTGAGCTGACCGCCCATTTCCAGTTCCCCTCCTGGAAGCGCACCCTCGACTATCTTTGGGATGCTAACCTCGCGGAAACCGCCGATTTCGATATCCCCTTCGAATTAGAGCTCCCTGAACGTGCCGCTTCCGCGGGGCGCGTGGCGGAATCGGATACCGCGGGCGGGCCGGAGAGTCGCGTCTACCTGCGGTCCATGACAGATGATCCGGTTATTCCTTTCACGTTGGACGATGCGATGGTGGTAGCTGCGCTGCTCGATGCCGCCCGGGATGTGACCGCTCCCGGCCCGGCTGCCACAACCCTCACCGCCACGCGCAACGCACTGGGGGAGGCGGTGCGCGAAGCCGGATACGAAGGTGCCCTCTGGCCACCAACCCGCCCGGCGGCGGATGCCGCCACTATGGAGGCCGTGCACGCAGCACTCCAAGGCGGCTGCTACCTTGACTTCAACTACGAACGCGCCGTGGCCGAGCCGTTTGCGCATGCGAAGGCCGGGCACGAACACGTTATTCCCCTCGTTATCCTGGCCGGTGACGCTCCGCTACTACGCGCCCTCACCGCGCAGGGCCTGCGGCATTTCCGCCTGGACCGGATAACGGCGGCCCGTCCCGGGGCGAAGCTCAACCGATCGGAACGCGCGGCAGCTCGCAAAGCCCTCGCCGAGGTAGAGAAAAGCGAGAAAGTGCAGCGCACCCGCGGGGAGGATACCTGGGAACCGCGCGGCACGCAGGTACGGATCACCGTGACCGGAGCCTCACGCTGGGTGGCCGAAACCCTCCCCGGCGCGCGGGTGCGCGAGGCAGATGAAGAACTCGGCATCGCTGAAGCGCGTGGCGGCGAGGAACTGCTGACCATTGAGGTTCGGGCGCGCTCACTTTCCTGGCTCGTTTCCCTCCTCGTGCAAATTGACGACGTGATCGCATTGGAACCGCCGGCGGTTGCGCGCGCGGTAGGGCGGTATTGCGCGCGCTTGCGCGCCCAGAAGGGCGACGACGCCGCTGCGTGCGTGAGCGATGAAAGTGCACCGGAAGGGGAGCGATGACCGATCTGCTACTCGAGGATTATCGGGAAAGCTACGCTAGCCGCGGTATCCACCTCGATGATTTCCAGCTGGAAGCCTGCGCGGCTCTCGGGCGCGGCCATGATGTGCTGGTCTGTGCTCCCACCGGTTCGGGGAAAACAGTGGTGGCCCATTACGCGGTGTATCTAGCTTTAGCGTCGTCGAAAAAATGTATCTATACCGCGCCGATTAAAGCGCTCTCCAATCAAAAGTACGCCGAACTGTCCCGGCAGATCGGTGCGGAGCAGGTGGGTCTGCTCACCGGCGACCAGAGCATTAATCGCGAGGCGCAGATTTTGGTGGTGACCACCGAAGTGTTGCGTAATATGCTGCTGCACGAATCCCCTGATATCCGTGACGTCGGCTACGCAGTTCTGGACGAAGTGCATTTTTTGGCGGATCCTGACCGCGGGCCGGTATGGGAAGAAACAATTTTGTCGCTCCCTGATCATGTGCGTTTGGCTGCGCTATCGGCCACGGTGGCCAATACCGAGGAACTCGCAGCGTGGATGCGGTCGGTGCGCGGGGCAACGGACGTCGTCGTATCGACAAAACGCCCCGTTCCGCTCGCGCAATACGTCAATGTGGGCCGCAAGCTCTTCCCGCTCTACCGTGCGGGTACTTTGGATCCTGATCCGGCGCTGGTCAACGCGCTGGGCCGGCGCAGTGCGGAACGCAAGAAACGCGTCTCGGATCGCGAGCGCCGTGCCATCATCGACAAACTCGGCGAGCGGCGTATGCTCCCGGCGATTGAATTCATTTTTTCCCGCAAAGGCTGCGATAAAGCGGTTGAGGCACTACTGCGCCATAATGAGGTCCTCACCACCCGCGAGCAGCGCGCCGAGATCGCTAAGGAGGTCGCGGCGCTGCGCGAAACACTCACGGAATCGGATCGGCGCGCCGTGCATTTTGAGCGGGCCGCCGCGGCGCTGGAACGCGGATACGGAGCTCACCACGCCGGGGTTTTCCCCGCTATCAAAGAGCTGACTGAACGTCTCATGGAACGCGGGCTCCTCAGTATCGTCTACGCGACCGGTACTCTGGCCCTCGGCATCGATATGCCGGTGCGCACCGTGGTCCTCGAGGAACTCCAGCGCTGGGACGGGCACGGTTTTGTGGACCTGAGCGCTACCGAATACACCCAGCTCATCGGGCGTGCCGGGCGGCGCGGGCGCGATAACGTGGGCTACGGAGTGGTAGTAGCCGATGCGGATACCGATCCGGAGCATCTGGCCGATCTGGCTTCGGGGCGGGTAGAGCCCTTGATATCGGCTTTCCAGCCGTCCTATAACACGGTAACGAATCTGCTGGCTCGGATGAGCTACGCGGCGGCCCGGGATCTTATGGGGCGTTCTTTCGCGCAATTCCAACGCAATGCGGAGCTGGGGGGACTGGCGGCGCGGCGCGCCCGGATTCAACGCCGGGTGGAGACCGAGGAAAGCCGCCTGCGCTGCTCACGCGGGGATCTGCTTGACTACCTACGGCTGCGCGGGAATGCCGGGCGGGCCGCGAAAGCCGAACGCAAAGCCGCGAAACGGCGCTACCGGGAGCGTATTGCGAATAGTTTCGCGGCGGTGCGCCAGGGCTATGTGTACGCTTACGCGAGAGGTACCGAGCTGTCCTACGCACTGGTGCTCTCCGCCACCCCGGAGCGAGTGCGCATTATCGATTGGTTCGGGAACCTGGCGTGGCTTGATGAGGATTCTCTCGCCTCGGAAATGCGTGAGATCGGCCCGGTCACGGTACCTTTCGGAATGTCTACCAAAAAGGCGGAGGTGCGAGAGCACATCGCCGACGACATTCTCGATCTGGTGGGGGGACGCGCAGATCTGGGAATCGACCGGGACCTGCTGGCATCCTGGGCACGTTTCGCCACCCCGCGCGAGCCCAAAGTAGCCGCGCATCCGGTTTCTTCCTGCCCGCACCTGTATACCCATCTCGATGAGGCCCAAACATGGATGTCGCTCCACCACCGCATCGAGGAACTCGATCAGCGTATCGCGGCTTTCACCGATTCGGCCGGGCGGGAATTTGATGCCACCGCCGCGGTATTACGCGAGGTCGGGGTGCTCCAGGGCGACGATGACTCCATCCGCATGGGCCCGGGAGCCGCACAATTGCGCGAACTGCATACAGAGGCTGATCTGCTCATGTACCAGTGCTTAGCGCAGCTGCCGGAGGGCGGACTGGACGGATCGGCCCTGGCCGGATGGGTGTCCATGTTTTTGGCCGATGATCGCTTGGGGACTGCCCTACCTCGCGATACTCGGCTCTTTGATGCGGCGCGGGTCGCCCGCGCCGAGGTGCAGTACCTGCAATCCCTGGAATATCAGCATGGGATTACGCGCACCCCGGATCTGAGCCCGGGCTGCGCGGATGTTTTCGCGGCCTGGGCTAGGGGAGTGGGCTTGGAGGCGTGCCTAGAATCAGCCCGGATGACCGCCGGGGATTTCATTTCCGCGGCCCGCCGCATTATCGATGTCCTCGGGCAGGTCACGGTGGCCACTGAGGGTACCTGGCTGAGCGATATCGCACGTCAGGCCCGTGACCTCATGCGGCGATCGGAGCTTATGTGAGCGGTGTTCTCTTGCGGCTGTGCGGCGTGGTTCTGGCAGGTCTTGGGCTCTTTGCCTCCTTCCCGCCCCTGAGCTACGGCATCCTCGCGCCGGTGAGTATTGCGCTACTTCTCCTCGTTGCGGCCTCCTGTCGCCCGAGCGCTGGTTTCGCCTACGGAGTTCTTACCGGATGCATATTTTTCTCCTTGCATTTTTCCTGGGCCGGAGAAGCCTCCGGGGATCTCATACCCCAACTCGCTCTCGCTCTGTCGCAAGCACTGTTTACCGGAGTGGTGGTGGCAACCTGGAGCGCCATGAGCCAGGCGCGTTGGACTCGTTGCCCGCTGCTATTCCTCCCCGCGGTAGCCCTGGTGTGGACGGGCGCCGAACTGGCTCGCTCCCTGTGGCCTTTCGGCGGTATCGCCTGGGGAACCCTCGCCTTTTCCCAGGTAGATAGCCCGCTAGTGCGCCTGGCACCCTGGGGTTCCACCATGCTGGTCTCCGCCGCCGTCGTGATATGCGGGGCAGCCCTCAGCCTGGCCTTCATTCGAGTGCGCAGCGGTCGGCTTTTTGTGGGGGCCGCTCTGGCGCTCAGCGCCGCGCTGCTCTTCGCTCTTCCCTGGGCACTTCCTCTTCCCGCCACCCCTCCCACCGGTACGCTACGCCTGGGCTATGTGCAGGGGATCGTGCCGCGGGCGGGTAGCCTTCCGGACGGGCGTGATCAGGCCCTGACCGTCACCGAGAATCTCAGCCAAGCAACCCGGGAAATCAGCCCGGAGGAGGTAGACCTGGTGGTATGGCCGGAATCCGCCTCCGATCACGATATTCGCGAGCATCCCCGCGCTCGGGCTCTCGTGAGCGAGACCTCGAACTACCTGGGTGTTCCGCTGCTCTTGGGGACCCAATCTTACGAGCGTGATGCTTCGGGACAGGCGATGAGCCGAACCAATGATCTTGTTGTTTATCTTCCCAACGAGACCGGGGGAGAGGTAAACGCTGTATACAGTAAGCAGCACCCGGTTCCCTTCGGGGAATATATGCCCTATCGAGATTTCTTCCGAAAGTTTAGCTCCGCGGTTGATCTGGTCTCCGTTGATATGCGGGCCGGTACGAAACCTGCGGTTCTTGACATCCCGATGGGGGAGAGCGGTGCCGGTCGCAAAAACGGTAGCCCGGCCGCGAAAAGCACCACCGTGCGCCTAGCCACCCCGATTTGTTTCGAAGTGGCGCTCGGAGATGTGGGCTCCGAGGCGATCCGCCAGGGTGCCCAGCTCTACGTGGTCGCCACCAATAACGCCTCTTTTGGGGATAGCGCCGAATCTGCCCAACAATTCGATATGGTCCGTTTCCGGGCGGTGGAATACCAGCGTATTGCGCTCCAGGTTTCCACCGTGGGAGTTTCCGGCGTCGTCGAAACAAATGGCGCGGTACGTGAACGCACCGAAGCGTGGACGCAAGCAGTGCATACCACCACGGTGGCCCTCCACGAAGGCCTCACTCCGGCAGCGCGTTTCTATCCGTACTACCGGGACGGGGTTCTCGGTGCGGCGGCAGCGGTCGGCGGTATAGCATGGGTGTGGTACGCAAGGCTGCGCTGGAAGAAAGGTTAGTCGTGCACGTTCTCATCACGATTCCCACGTACAACGAGGCGGAGAATCTTCCGCGTATTATCGAGCGGGCCCGCCGGGCGGTACCCGCCGCGGATATCCTGGTTGTTGACGATAATTCTCCGGACGGTACCGGGGATATCGCCGAGGAACTTTCCGGGCGTGATGAGCAGATTCACGTGCTGCACCGCAGCGAAAAAGATGGCCTCGGGCGTGCCTATATCGCGGCTTTCGGCTGGGCACTTGAGCACGGATACAGTCATGTGGTGGAGATGGACGCGGATGGTTCCCACCATCCTGAACAGTTGCCGCTGCTGCTTGAGCGCGCCGCGATGTCTGATCGGCCGGATCTGGTTATCGGTTCGCGCTACGTGCGGGGCGGGAAAATTGATGGTTGGTCCAAGCCGCGCGAAGCGCTCTCGCGCCTGGGGAACCTTTATATTCAAGGGATGCTCGGGCTGCCGGTACGTGATGCCACCGCCGGCTACCGCGTGTACCGCACAGATATGCTGGAGAAGCTCAACCTGGATTCCGTGGAAGCACGCGGCTACTTCTTCCAGACGGATATGACCGACCATGTGGCGCGCAGCGGCGGTCATATCGTTGAAATGCCCATCACTTTTTCAGAGCGCGAGGCGGGGGAGTCGAAGCTCTCCGGTTCGGTATTCACCGAATCACTGAAGCGCACCACGGTGATGGGCGTCACGCGGCGGGGGAGGCAGCTACGCGATGCCGCGAAACGAGCTGCCGCCCACCTGCGCCGGCCGCGGCATTGAGCGCCGCGTGATTGACGGTGGCGATTAGCGGTTCCGCCGCAAGCGCAGCTTACCTTCACGCAGTAGCTCGAGACGTTCCTCCAGCAGCACCTTGAGCTCATCTTCGTTACGGCGTTCCATGAGCATATCCCAGTGGGTGCGCACCGGCTTGGGCGGCTTGCGGTCGTCCACGCCTTCACCTTCGATAAGTTCGGCTTCCACGCCGCAGCGGCACGTCCACGCGGTAGGTACCTCGGCGTCCACCGCCATGGCAACCCCGAATTCGTGGCCGTTCGTGCAGCGGTATTTCACCTGCTGGCGATCCACGAATACCACGTTGTCATCGGTCTCGAGTGAATTGGCTCCGATGCGCATTCCGCGCAAGGAACGTTCAGCCATAGTGCTATCCTTCCTCGCGGGCCGGCAAGCCCGCATATTGTTTCGCTGTTTCCATATTAACGACGACGCCGCGTACACCTGCGGTTGCGCTCTGGAAAACGGTGCGGTCATGCGTTAAAGAGGGGCTGGACGGGAATCTGGCCCCCCGGCACTACTTGCCGATAATGTACATTATGTCAAAACGAGTTCGTGGGGAGCGCGAGCGGCGGGCCGCTGGTCCGGGTCCTGGTAGCAAGCCCCTTCCCCGTACTTTTTCGCCGTACTTTGATCTTGCCCCTTCTTCGCCCATGCCTGTCGTTCACACTCTGGACTGTCAGTTTTGATTATTTAAGATATTCGGCAAAATTGCTGGCATGCCGTTGACCTGGGCGCATATCTCTCTGTTCGGGCCGGCGGCCAGCTATCAGGAAGGATATGTATGGCTGAGCAACCACGCTGGCGCCGATTTAGCGTCACTTGGGCCTGTGCCGCACTCATCGGCGGCGCCCTCGCTCCCGCAACCGCGGCGGCCACGGAATCGGATGGGCACGCACCCCTCGACATCCGCGCCACCGTCGCCGCAGCGGAAAGTGATCCAAATTTCACCGGGAAATGGTTTATTGAGCTTAAGAGCGAACCTCTTATTCGCGGTGGTTCCTCCGCCCGCATCGCGGGCGAGCAGCGCGAATTCACCCAGACGGTCGAAGATGACGGTGGCGAGGTGGACACCTCCTACCAGCACGTCTGGAATGGCGTGACCGTCGAAGCCGATTCGGTGGAACTGGCGCGCTACGTCAACGACGCTAATGTTATCGGTGTTTACCCGGTCCTCACGGTGGAACGTCCCGCCGAGGTGGACTCGAATGCGGAAATTAACCGCCCGGGCGAAACTCCCGATATGTATTCCGCGCGGGAGATGACCGGCGCGAGCGTGGCCAATGAAGAATTCGGTGTCACCGGCAAGGGCGTGCGCGTGGGAATTATCGATTCCGGCGTGGCCATTGATCACCCCGCTTTCGGTGGGAACGGCGTCAAGGGCGAGCGCGCTTTCCCCAATGAGAAGATCGTAACCGGTTACGATTTCGTGGGCGACTCCTTCAATACGGATCGCAGCGATCCGAATTTCCAGCCGGTCCCCCACCCGGACACTCTTCCCGATGATTGCGGGGCCGGCGGCGGGCACGGCTCGCACGTTGCCGGTATCGCCGCAGGTAATGACCCGGAAAGCAAGTTCAAGGGCGTGGCTCCCGATGCTGTAATCGGTGCTTACCGCGTATTCGGATGCACGGGTTCCACCAGCTCCGAGGTCATTCTTTCCGCTCTCGAACGCGCCCAGCGCGACAAGATGGACGTGGTTAATATGTCTATCGGCGCGGCTTTCGCCACCTGGCCCAACTACCCCACCGCGGTGGCTTCGGAAAACCTCGTTGCCGCCGGTGTGGTGGTGACGGCCTCGCAGGGTAATTCCGGTGCGAAAGGTATTTTCTCCGGTAGTGCTCCGGCGGTAGGCCCCTCGGTTATCGCGGTGGGTTCCGTGGACAATACCCACGTGCTGCGCCCGGTATTTATGTTCAACGGCGCGCCCGAGGGATTTGATAATGTCACGGAATCGCCGGCGGTACCCACGGCGGGTAGTCTCGACGTCGTCGCCTATCCCGAAGGGCAAAAAACCGGCGCTGTTGATCTTCCCGGAACACCGTTTACCGGGAAAGCAGTGCTTATCTCCCGCGGCACCTCGACCTTCTACCAGAAGGCGCGCGCCGCGCAGGACGACGGCGCCGCCGCGGTCATTATCTACAACAACCAACCCGGGAGCCTCAACGCAACCATCGCCGGAAGCCCGGCCGTGACCATTCCGGTCATCGCGGTCACCCAAGAACAGGGCGAGCGCTTCGAAGAGGCCGTAGCTGCCGGAAACGCCAGCCTCGAATGGACGGACGCGAAGCGAGTGGCCGCCTCCCCCACCGGCGGGAAGATTTCCGATTTTTCCTCCTGGGGCCTGGCCGCGGATCTCCAGCTCAAGCCCGATGTGGTCGCCCCGGGTGGCAATATCTATTCTGCGTGGCCGGTCGATGACGAGGTGACGCCCTCGTGGAAGACGATTTCAGGTACCTCGATGGCGGCCCCGCACGTGGCCGGGAGCGTGGCTCTGCTCCTCCAAGCTAACCCGAAGCTCACGCCGGCGCAGGTGCGCGCGGCTTTGCAGAACACCGCTGATCTGGTGACGGTGGACGGCAGCGCGGATTCCCCGAAGCTCGCCACGCACCGCCAGGGTGCTGGCCTCGTCAACCTTCCCGCGGCCCTGACCGCGGTCACGGAACCGGGTACGAATGGTGGTGGGAGCCCCACCGCTTTCACGCCCGCCAAGATTTCCCTGGGCGATTCTGACGTGCAGGAAACGACGACGCTCACCGTGCACAACGCCGCGGCAGCTCCTGTCACCTACACCTTCACGGCGGATACCCACGTGCGTGCCACCAGCGGGCCGCATGATCGTTTCACCAGCTACAACGGGACCGATGCTCAGGTGGCGATTAGCCCAGCGCAGGTGACGGTGCAGCCCGGGGCAGAAGCCCAGGTACAGGTTTCCGTGACCGATCCGACGAACGTGCCCGAGGGGACGATGTACGGCGGTTATGTGGTGGTGCACGGCGATGATAATTCCACCTACCAGGTGCCCTTTGCGGGTCTCAAGGGCGATTACGAAAACGCCTTACAATTCCTGCACACCACGTGGAAGGTCAAGGACATCCGCCCGGATATCGCCCAAAAGCGTCCGGATCTGGCGAATCTGCTCGCCTACGATCCGCCTTCTCTGACGAAGCTCATTGCTTGCCCCAACCCCGCCACCATCTACAAGGGTGAGTGCCTGGATAAGGGTGCGCAGTACTCCAATGCTCCCAATTCCGAACTGTTCGCCTACGCTATGGACTACGCCAACGGCGCGGTTCCGGTGGTGGAATACCATATCGATTCCCCGGTGCGGAAACTGGAGATCCGGGTCTTCCACGCGAACGAGGATGGCTCGAAGGGCGCTCCGGTTTCGGAAAATAACGTGGTGCATAGTGAGGACGGTGTGGGGCGTACCGATCTGGGGCGCTTCGCCTGGGACGGTACCTACCTCGAATCAGCTTCGGCGACGACGCGCACCGCGGCCGCCCCGGGACGCTATGTCTTCGAGTTGCGGGTCGTCAAAGGTACCGGCGGCGGAACAACTGAGCCGACCGGTGACACCCTTCCCGGCTTCGCCCGCAGTGCCAGCGAAGAAACCTTCGTGACGGCGCCCTTCTGCGTCAAGGAATGCACGACGCCGCAGCCTACTCCCACGCCGGAACCTACCCCGAGCGAGGAACCGACCGCGCCCGCGCCAAGCCCGAGCGTCGAGCCGACAACTCCGGCTCCTGCACCGACTCCGAGCGTGGAACCGACGGTCGATCCGACGGTCGATCCGACCACGCCAGGCCCGGTGCCGACACCCTCGGTCGAGCCGACGACGCCGGCCCCCGAACCCACGCCGAGCACGGAGCCGACGGAAGAACCTCCGGCACCTGCGCCCACTGAAAATCCGCAGCCGACCGCGCCTGCGCCGAGCCCGACTGAGGAACCGGAACCCAGTGAGGAACCGAGCAAGCCGGCCACTCCCCCGGCCTCGCACGGCAATACCTTCTTCGTCTCCAATAGTTGGACGGCAACAGTTGCCTCCGCGGTCTTCTCCTACGGTCGAGCCGGCGACGAGGTCTACGTGGGTGATTTTGATGGGGATGGTAAGGATACCTTTGCGGTGCGCCGCGGAAATACCTTCTATGTCCAGAACTCGCTGGTCGGTGGGAATGCTGAGCAGGTCTTCTCCTACGGACGCGCTGGCGACGAAGTCCTCGTGGGTGATTTTGATGGGGATGGTAAGGATACCTTTGCGGTGCGCCGCGGAAATACCTTCTATGTCCAGAACTCGC
>NZ_JBOZCJ010000005.1:0-105066 GCF_051265215.1 Actinotignum stranguriae | reverse complement strand
GCATCCGTCATAGTCATAGTTAATCCTCAATTTCTTAGTCAAATCAAGCATTTACACAAACCATTTGACACCCTCGTTTCGGTTTGTCTCGGCAACCCTACCTATCAAAGATCAGACCAGGTCCTCTTTGCGCTTGAGTCTAATCCGCCAGACCCGTGCAATCCAGCCCCTCCCTAGCGTCAGGAAAATCTTGTACCCTTGACTCACACCACCATCTTCGACGTGAAGGCACGCCCATGGATATCAGCAAAGCAAGGGAACTGGACCAGCTAGGTCGAGAAATCGACGTTTTAGTCGTTGTTAAAACAGCTCCCATCCCCTCAGAAAAATACAAGGAAACCGTGTGCGTTGCCGGAGTAGCCCTCGATCCGCTTCGCTGGGTAAGGCTCTACCCCATCGCCTTCCGTTATCTTGACGGCACCGACCGCTTCAAGAAATATCAAACTATTCGAGTATCCGTCCGTGCACCTAACGGTGATGATCGGGAAGAAAGCTTAAGGGTCACCGATGATCCTCAACCGCAAGATGAGCCTATTACCGGGTGGGACAAGAGAGCTATCTACCTCGACCCTCTTCCCGCTAAATCACTTTGTGAACTACGAACGGAAGCTAAGAGAAATCCGGCCGCGCAATCCCTTGCGCTTATCACGCCCCGCGCAACACCAACGATTAAAGTATCGCTTCACCCGGGCTGGAATGAACAGCAGAAAGCTGCACTGCGCAAATATAAAGACGAAGATATCTTCGGTAACAAGGGGCTCACCTTGGAAGCCCCGCGGTTTATTGCTCGGCTTGAATTTCGTTGCGTTTTTCCCGATTGCCCGAGTCATTCCTTGACCATCACCGACTGGGAAGCAGTAGCGCTGCAACGTCATTGGCCGCCAACGGTATCAATCGAGTATGCCCAGCAAGAATTCGAAAAGAAATTCATTAAACAACGTGAAACGTCCGGCCTTCCACTGCGGATTATTGTTGGCAACCAAGCCGCTCCGCACAAACGCCACAGTTTCCTGGTTTTAGGCATTTTTGGCTCAAGCCGCGAAGCGCTCGGCCTCTTCTAATACAGCACACGCTTCCTCAATCACGAGCTTTCGATGGCACTGCTGGTGATTGTCCTCGAAGCAGAGAACGAGGATCGTACCGTCATGTGCGAGGTCAGCAATCTCGTGGATGGCCACCTGCGCTTCCGGAGTGGTAAGTACTTCGTTGCGGAATCGTACGTAGGCGGCATGCGCTTCGGGAGTTCCAGGATGGGCGAAAGCTACCCGGTTATCTTTCGGATTACCGAGGGATCGCATATGAACATACCGAGTCCCCGTAGATTCAACCGCTTGGCGAAGCCGCGTTTTAGAGAATCCCTTCTTGCGGCTGATGGGAGTAAGCCGGATATCGACAACGGTATGGACTCGGTTAGCTTCCAGCGTGGCGAGCAGATCATTGATGGTTTTCCCCTCGTAGCCCCAGCCGAGAATAGTGGTGGCCATCGGTCGCACTCCTTCGTCTTACGTGGCCGGCCCGCGGGCCCTAAAACCTCATAGAACTTCAGTTACACACAAGCACGATGGCCGCGACGCCACAGGCAGACCTATGACGCGGGACATCACATTGGCGGAGACGGAGGGATTCGAACCCTCGAGCCGCTACTGCGACTAACACCTTAGCAGGGTGCCACTTTCGGCCACTCAGTCACGTCTCCATGCTCACCGGGAAAGCCTGAGCCAACCCGTGCAAGCCTTACTAGCGTACACGCTCACCGGGGCGCGATGCCAGTTTTTTCGCGGCGGAATTCGTCACGCACCGAATGCGCAATCACCGCCAGGCCGGCGCTGCGGCGTCGTACCGCACCTGCGCCGCAGGCCGCACCACCGCGAGCGCGCAAGCACGCTAGAAATCCCAGTCGTCGTCGGTAGTATCTTCCACTTCACCGATAACGTAGGAGGATCCCGAACCGGAGAAGAAATCGTGGTTCTCGTCTGCGTTCGGGGATAGCGCCGCCAGAATCGCCGGGTTGACGGCCGTCTGGTCCGGGTTGAACAGCGCCTCGTAACCGAGGTTCATGAGCGCCTTATTGGCGTTGTAGCGCAGGAATGCCTTGACGTCCTCCGTGAGGCCCATCTCATCGTAGAGGCTGGCGGTGTATTCTTCCTCGTTCTCATAAAGATCTTGGAGCAGCTCAAAGGTGTATTCCTTGAGTTCGGCCTTGCGTTCCTTGCTGGCTTTCTCCACCGCGCGCTGGTACTTGTAGCCAATGTAGTAGCCGTGCACGGCCTCGTCGCGAATAATAAGGCGGATGAGGTCGGCGGTATTGGTGAGTTTGGCGTGCGCGGACCAGTACATGGGCGCGTAGAAGCCGGAGTAGAAGAGGAAGGATTCCAGCATCGTGGAGGCCACCTTGCGCTTTTCCGGATCGTCCCCGCGGTAGTAATCCAGCACGATCTGCGCCTTCTTCTGCAGGAATTCGTTATTTTCCGACCACTGGAAAGTTTCGTCGATCTCGTCGGTGGAAATAAGCGTGGAGAAAATTGAGGAATACGACTTCGCGTGCACCGATTCCATGAAGGCGATATTGGTATACACCGCTTCCTCGTGCGGGGTCACCGCGTCCGGGATAAGCGAAACCGCGCCCACGGTGCCCTGAATGGTATCGAGCAGGGTCAGCCCGGTGAACACCCGGGTGGTCATGAGCTGCTCGTGCGGCTTGAGGGTATTCCACGACTGAATGTCGTTAGAAAGCGGCACTTTTTCGGGCAGCCAGAAATTCCCCGTGAGGCGGTCCCACACTTCGAGGTCTTTTTCGTCCTCGATGCGGTTCCAGTTAATGGCTTGCACAGAACTGACAAGTTTCAACTTCGGGGGGATCACAGTAGCTCCTTGGTAGCGCAGGTGATGCGGAATAGATGATGGTTAAGAACGACGACGCCGCTCGCGCCGCCACACCCCGCCCATTCTAGACGGTTGAATCGGTAAGCGGTGCGAGCCAGGTCATGAGGTGCGCGACCGGGGCTGGATACCTTGCTCGGAGATATCCGCATACTGCGTCGTCGTGCCATCGGTGCCGGTGACGGTGAGGGTGTCATCAGCGATACTCATCTTCTCCACATTGGTGAATTCGAGGGGGAGATACGGGTTGAGGTGCTCGGGGTGGCGCAGGCCGAAAAGCCCCGGATCGTGCCAGAGGATGAGGGCGCCATCCCGCCCGAGGGTGAGGATATCGGCCATGCCGGAGCCGTCCAGGTCCCCGGCCGCGAGAGTGCGGAGATTACGTAAACGGCGATCACGCCCACCGAGGATCCGCACGGAACGAAACGTGCGCGCCGCATTTAACTGGGATACCTCGCCGGTTTCTTCTTCGGCTCGCGGCAGGGTTTCCTCTCCGCTACCGGCATCCAGGTAGAGCGCGACCGCCCCGGAGGGCCATACGGTGAAAGCATCCGCGCGGTCGGGCTGGCCACCCAGGTAGCCGAGGACTTCATGCGCCGGTTTGCCGGGCTCCAGGGTGGCATCCTCCAGGGTGATACGGGCTTCTTCCAGCAGGTCAGCGATGAGGTTATCCATGGGGACGCCCACGGATTCGTCATCGGTATAGCCCCCGCCGTCCTGTGCCCCGCCGGTAATCGCCACAATGGCCCATTCCCCGCCCTCGTTCTGCTGGAGCCAGGGCCCGCCGGAGACCCCGGTGGGCATCCCGGCGCATTCGATATGGAAGTAATCCACGCCGTTCTCCGTGAACGTTTCGGTGGAATTGCGGCAGTGGCGCGGGTAGGCGGACGTGTAATTATCAGCCTCGAAGGATTCGGCCACCGGGTAGCCGATTACCTCAATATCGGGTTGTTCCGGGCTTACCTCCGCGATGGATAGCCCGCCGGTTACATCTTCGAGGAGGTTTCCGAAGCGGTCCGGGTCCGCGGTGAGGATGGCGGCGTCGTACCGATCCGCATCGTCATCATCGCTGTAATACGCATCGTTGATGACCACGGCGTCCGGGTCGATGCGCCAAATGCCGTGGGGGATATAGGCGGCACCCGCGATAATGGCGAATTGGGGCACAAAAACGGTGGCGGCGAAGGCATCTCCGGGCCAGCAGTGCGCGGCGGAAAGAATCTGGGAGCGGCCCGGGGTATCGAGCACCACGCCGGTGCATCCCCGAATCACCTGGGTGGTTCCCGGAACGACGTGGAAGAAGGTACCCACCTGCGGGATTCCCGGGAAGTTGTAGCCCGCCCCGGGCAGGCCCTCCCCCAGGCCGACGTCGCTCACCTTGGGATCGTCGCTCAGAGCAGCGTTCACAGAATCGGGAAACCCGGCACCGCGGTGGTAGGCGGCGGCCAAAACCCGGCCGTCCACAATGCCCGAGTCGTCAAATTCGGCATCGAGATCGCGTTGGCTAAGGTTGTCGCCGTCGTCTAAAACGACGGCGACGGCGTCGTCGCCAAAATTATCGTACGTAACCGGGCGGGGAATCGGAGCGGCGAGCACCGGGGCTTTGACCAGTGCGCAGCCGCCCACTAGCCCCGCTACCAGACCCAGCGTGAGCAGCGTGCCCAGTAGCACCGCCAGGGTGCCCGCGTGCCGATATCGATTCCTCACCTGCTCTGCCTTCTTTCTCCACGGGGCGATTCCGCGGAAGTGGCACCCATCCTACCGCGCCGCCCCGAACGCGACGCGCTCGGTTCGCCCGCCGGAGCCCGGCCCGGAGAACCCGGAGCCCGGACTTTCCCCATACCCGGATGCGTCTTAAAATTAAAGGATGGCCGGCACACTTCGCTCTGCTATCGCAGCGCTTACCTCGGATTTCTACGAGCTTTATTTCTCGCCTCCCACGATTGCGCGGGGGCAGAGATACGCGTTAGATGGCCACGTTCTTGATATAACCGAAACTGCCTACGGCATCTCAGCGCGCGTGCTCGGGAACGGGCACACCTATCGGGTTGTCGTTACCTCGGTGCATCCCCTCACCGCCTCCTGTTCCTGCCCGGTTTCAACGCGGTGTAAGCACATCGTCGCCACGTTGCTGATATACGCAGGCCGTGCGCGGGAGCGTTCGTGGACAACGCTGCTTGCCGATACCCTGGCCGCACACGAGCCTCGCCCGGTAACGCGCGGTCTCGGGCTTATCCTTAGCCGCAATACGGAAAGCGGGGCGGTCACGGGTTTGCTGCGCCCGACCCAGCGGAATCTCAACGGCGAGTGGTCACGCCGCACCACCACCTGGTCCACTATCTCCCCTTCGCGTGGCTACAGTTCTTCCGCGGAAAGCTTGGACCCCCTCCAGCTTGCGGCACTGCAAGAATTACATGATGTAGCCAAACGCGCCTCATTTTTTGATCCGAGTATTTCCTTGCAAAGTTTGGGTACCACGGCGATGGCCTATCTGGAAAATGCCCGCGATGCGGGGGTGGAGCTTTTTTGCGGGGATACCGACCAGCCGCTCCTCCTTGATAAAGCGCCCTGGGGAGCCCAGCTCAGCTTATCGGCCCGCGAACGCGGGAGCGAGGATCTGCTCTTGCGAGTGCTACCAGAAACACCGCAGGGCACCCCGGCCGCCGTTATCGAAGGCACCGAGCCGGCCCTCGCTATCAGCTACGAAAACGATTCCTACGTGCTTGGCCGGGTCAGCCCGAACCTGCCCGGCGCTCTCTCCGAAACCTTGGCCTCCGCGCAGCCCTTGCGCATCCCCGCCGCGGAAGTCCCCGTTTTTGAACTCAACCTCCTCCCTGCCCTGCCGCCCGATATCAGGGTTGTTTCCCCCGATGGCGCGTTCACGCCCCATCGTTTCTCCGAGCCGGTGCTGCACGCCCGGATCCGCCGCCCCGCGCCCGCCGAACTCACCAGTAGGATCACCGGGCCGTTCTTGCTGGAGTGGTACGCGGAACGCCAGCTGCTGGGTGCCGACGGCACGGAACCGAGCGACACACCAACGTTGTATACACCGCTTACCCGGGGAAGTGGCATCATGCAGCTGCCGCAGGACCAACTTCGGGCAGCTCAAAGGGCCTGGCTCGCAGCCAAGATGCCGGACCTCCACTTCCCGCGCGGCTGCAACCTGGATATCACCAGCTACCAGCACCTGCGCGAGGATATCGTTCCCGCCTGGCGCGCAGCCGGAATCTCGGTCACATTCGAGGAGAACGCGGACCTCACCGTCCTCACCGAGGCCCCGGTCCTCACCACCACCGTCACCGAGGATCGCGACTGGCTGGATCTGGGCGTGACCGTCACCGTCGGGGAGCACGAGGTCCCCCTCCCCGTCCTCTACGATGCTCTCACCAGCGGCACCTACCATCTGGTGCTCGGAGATGTGGTCATCCCGCTGGGAAGCGATTTCGATGCGTTGCGCCAGCTTTTGTACGACGCCGCAGCGCTCGGCACCGTCACCCCGGAAAGCATTTCCGTGCCCCGGACCCGGGTGCACGCCCTGGATCTATCGGCGCTGGCCAATCCGCAGGCGCTCACCGATGCGCTGGGCCAGCTTGATCACCTTGGCGAGGCGGTGCCGGTTCCCGAAACTTTCCAGGGCACCCTGCGCGGCTACCAGGAGGCTGGCTATTCCTGGCTCACCCACCTGGCGCGGGCTCACTACGGCGGCATCTTGGCCGACGATATGGGCCTGGGTAAAACCGCGCAGATGCTCGCCATGATCAGCGGCGAACGCGCGGAGGGCAAGTTGGAAGGCCCGGTGCTCGTGGTGGCTCCCACGTCCGTAGTGCCGGTCTGGCGCAGCGAAGCGGCCCGCTTCACCCCGGAGCTGCGCGTGCACACCATCACCGGCTCAGGTAAACGCCGTTCACAGGATGTGGCGGGTATTGCCGCGAGCGCGGATATTGTGGTGACCTCCTATACTCTGCTGCGCCTCGAGCGGGCGGAGTACGCGAAAGTGGAGTGGGGCGGGGTTATCCTCGACGAAGCCCAGGCGGTGAAGAATCCCAGCACGGTGGGCTATCGCGCCGTCGCCGCGCTCACCCGCCCCTGGACGTTCGCGGTTACCGGCACCCCGGTGGAAAATAGCCTCTCGGATCTGGCGGCCCTGCTGGCCCTCACCAGCCCCGGCCTGCTCCCGGGGCACGCGCGTTTCACGGAAAAATTCCAGAACCCCATTGAGAAATTCAATGATGAGGAGGCGGCCGCGCTGCTCACGCGCCTGGTGCGGCCCTTTATGTTACGACGCCGCAAAGCCGAGGTCGCCAAAGACCTTCCCCCGCGCACGGTCACCGAGCTCAGCGTTCCCCTCGCACCGGCCCACGCGCAGCGCTATCGCAAGCAACTGGAACGCGAACGCCAGGAAATCCTGGGGCTTATCGACGACCCGAACGCTAATCGCATCTCGATTCTGGCCTCGCTCACCCGGCTGCGGCGCATGGCGATTGACCCGGGCCTGGTGGATCCGCGCATTACCACCCCGCCAGCGAAAACCACGCTGCTCCTTGAGCACCTCCAGCAGATTATTCCCGAGGGGCACCGCGCCCTGGTGTTCTCCCAGTTCACTACCTATCTGGAACGTATTGCCCACCAGCTTGATCGAGAGGGTATTACCTATAGCTACCTGGATGGGTCCACCCGGGATCGCGCCGGCGCGATTGCGGCGTTCCGCGCTGGTAGCGCCCCGGTTTTCCTCATTTCCCTCAAAGCGGGCGGCACCGGGCTCACCCTCACGGAAGCCGATTATGTGTACATTATGGATCCGTGGTGGAATCCGGCCGCCGAAGAGCAGGCCATTGACCGCGCCCATCGCATTGGCCAGGATAAACCGGTCACCGTGTACCGGCTTGCCTCGGCGGATACCATCGAGGAGAAAGTCATCGCCTTGCAGGCGCGCAAACGCGAGCTGGCCGGCATGGTGGATGAGGCGGCCCGCGGGCCGATCTCCGGGGCGGATATCCGCTCCCTTCTGGAGCTCACCGGGCCGGAGGGCCGCTAGCTGGGCCGTCGTACCGCCACCCGCGCCCGCGCTTAAGCCGCGCGGGCCGGTTACGTTTCCACGCAACCGGCCCACCGTTCACTCACTCCGCGCGAGTAAACACCGCATACCTACAGCATGCAGGAGACGCAACCTTCCACCTCGGTACCCTGGAGGGCCGCCTGGCGGATACGCATGTAGTAGAGCGTCTTAATGCCCTTGCGCCAGGCGTAGATGTAATTGCGATTGACATCGCGCGTGGTCACGGTGTCCGGGTAGAACAGCGTGAGGGATAGCCCCTGGTCCACGTGCTGGGTGGCCACCGCGTAGGTGTCGATGATCTTTTGCGGGCCGATTTCGTAAGCATCCTGGAAGTATTCCAGGTTGTCATTAGTCATATACGGCGCCGGGTAGTACACCCGCCCGATCTTGCCTTCCTTGCGGATCTCAATCTTGGAGACGATCGGGTGAATCGAGGAGGTGGAGTGGTTGATATAGGAGATGGAACCGGTGGGCGGAACCGCCTGGAGGTTCTGGTTATACATCCCGTATTCCGCTACGTCCGCGGCCAGCTGCGCCCAATCTTCCCGGGTGGGGATATGGTGCGCCGCGAACAGCTCACGCACCCGCTCGGTTTGCGGGACCCATTCCTGCTCGAGGTACTTCGTGAAGTAAGCACCGTTCGCATAGGTGGAATCCTCGAAACCTTCGAAGCGCTCCCCCCGCTCCTTCGCCAGCAGCATGGAGGAACGAATCGCGTGGTAGGCCACCGTATAGAAATACATATTGGTGAAGTCGAGGGCTTCCTCGCTCCCGTAGAAGATCCGCTCGCGGCCCAGGTAGCCGTGCAGATTCATCTGCCCCAGCCCGATAGCGTGAGACATATCGTTGCCGCGCTTAATGGAAGGCACCGAATCAATGCTGGTCTGGTCGGATACCGCCGTGAGGGCACGCACCGCGATCTCCACGGTTTTACCCAGGTCCTCAGAATCCATCGCCTTGGCGATATTGAGAGAGCCAAGATTACAGGAAATATCCTTGCCCACATGCTTGTAGGAAAGATCCGCATTGTATTCGGACGGCTCGGATACCTGGAGGATTTCCGAGCACAGATTGGACATGGTAATCCGGCCCTTAATCGGGTTGGTGTTATTGACGGTGTCCTCGTACACGATGTACGGGTAGCCGGATTCGAACTGGATTTCCGCGAGGGTCTGGAAGAACTGGCGCGCATCAATCTTCGTCTTCTTAATGCGCTTGTCATCGACCATCTCGCGGTACTTTTCGCTCACCGAGATCTCGGTGAGCGGCTTGCCGTAGACCCGCTCCACATCGTAGGGGGAGAAGAGGTACATGGGCTCGCGGTTCTTAGCCAGCTCGAAGGTAATATCCGGAATCACCACGCCCAGCGAGAGGGTCTTGATACGGATTTTTTCATCCGCATTTTCGCGCTTGGTATCCAGGAATCGCATGATATCCGGGTGGTGGGCATGCAGGTACACCGCCCCCGCGCCCTGGCGCGCCCCGAGCTGATTCGCGTAGGAGAAAGAATCCTCGAGCAGCTTCATCACCGGGTTCACCCCGGAGGACTGGTTTTGGATGCGCTTAATCGGGGCACCCTGCTCACGCAGATTGGTGAGGTTGAGCGCCACCCCACCCCCGCGCTTGGAGAGCTGAAGTGCGGAGTTAATCGCGCGGGCGATGGATTCCATATTGTCTTCCACCCGCAGCAGGAAGCAGGATACCAATTCCCCGCGCGCCTGCTTACCGGCGTTGAGGAACGTGGGGGTGGCCGGCTGGAAACGCCCGGTAATCATTTCTTCCATGAGGTTGGTAGCCAGCTCGGTATCGCCATCGGCCAGCGCGAGGGCCACGATGCACACCCGATCCTCGAAACGTTCGAGGTAGCGAGTACCGTCCCACGTCTTCAGGGTGTAGGACGTGTAGTACTTGAAGGCCCCCATGAAGGTGGGGAAGCGGAACTTATGCGCGTAGGCCTTCTTGTAGAGGTCCTTGATAAAGGCCATATCGTAGGCCTCGAGCACGCGTTTTTCGTAGTACCCTTCGCGCACGAGGTACTCGAGCTTTTCTTCTAGATCGTGGAAGAACACGGTGTTCTTATTGACGTGCTGGAGGAAGTACTGCCGCACGGCTTCGTGATCCTTCTCGAATTGGATCTTGCCTTCGGCGTCGTACAAATTGAGCTCGGCGTTGAGCGAGTGGTAATCAACGAGCGAATCACCCAGGTTTTCCGAACCGGTATCCGTTAGTGTTGCGATGCCCAAAACTGTTCCAAACCTTCCTTAACCGTGGCAACGTCCGTGGGCGTGCCGAGCAGTTCAAAGCGATACATCATGGGGACGCCGCATTTCGCGGAGATAACATCCCCGGCGAGTCCGTAAACATCGCCAAAATTGGTATTTCCTCCGGCGATCACACCGCGGATGAGTGCACGGTTGTGTTCGTTATTGAGGAATTTGATGACGGGGCGCGGCACGGCGCCGCGATGGTTCCCGCCACCGTAGGTGGGGCAAATAAGCACGTAGGGTTCATCCACCACGGGTGTTTCGCCGTGGATGGGGATGCGCACGGCATCGTAGCCGAGCTTTTCCACGAACCGGTGCGTGTTATTTGTTTGAGAAGAAAAATAGACGATACGTGCCATCGGTTCTTTCCTCAGCGGGCGGCACGCGGCCGCACCGCCAGCTTAGGCAGTCACCAGGGTGGGTTCCGCGGTGGCCTGCGCGCCGGCCTTGAGCGCCTTGATTTCATCGGGGCGGTAGCCGGACCAGTGGCGGCCGTTCGCGATGACCACGGGTGCCGATTGGTACCCGAGGGCCTTGACCGCGGCGAGGGCCTCCGCATCCTGGGTGAGATCCACGAGCTCATACTCCAGCCCCGCCTTATCGAGCGCGCGCTTGGTGGCATTGCACTGCACGCACGCGGGCTTGGTGTAGACGGTAATGCTCATGAGGTCTCCTCAGTTTCGGATTGTCACGCTGTGTGCGTGGTGGAACGACTACAAGGCTAAACACTACACCTAGTGGCACCTAGAACAAAAGACCACTAGAACTTGTGGTTGTTACGACGCCGCCACCACTCCCGCTTTGCGCCCATTTCCGCGGTTTTAGGACTTAGGGCCCGCGCTTTGTGAAGCTGGTAACCACCCCGTCCGGCGTGTCACGCGGAGCGGACGGGCCGTCAGCTACATACCTAGCCACTCGCACAGCGCGCCGAATCGTTTAGCACATTTACTAGTTTTCCGCCAGAGTAAGGAGTCCCTTACTAGGTGTTTTGTGTGCAATATCACCTCTATTTATGTGCTCTCAATTTTTATCTTGTGACCTACGTCCGTACGATCTTAATCAGACTTAACCGGATTCGGATTCGACCGCCGTGACCAACGCTGCTCACCGACCCGCATCCGACCCGACCTCGTGCGATGGATAGGAGAACATCGTGGAAGCCTTTACACAAACTACCGCGCCGCTGGGGAGTCTCACCCTCTCCGCCCTCGTGGCCCTCCTCCCGCTCCTCACGGTGTTCCTCCTGCTGGGCGCCTTCCATATCAAAGCCCACTGGGCGGGCGTATGCGGCGTCGTCGTTGCGCTTGCCGTGGCGATTTTTGCTTTCCACATGCCCGCCGGCATGGCGCTGGCCGCCGGCCTGGAAGGCGCCGTCTTCGGGATCTTCCCCATCACCTGGATTGTTCTCACCGCGATTATCCTGTTCGAACTCACGGTGGCCTCCGGGCATCACGACACCCTCATGCAGGCTTTCGCGCGCCTCTCCCCCGATCCGCGCGCACTGGGCATTTTCATCGCTTTTAGTTTCTGCGCCCTCCTCGAGGCGCTGGCAGGTTTCGGGGCGCCGGTAGCAATTTGCGGCGTGATGCTGCTCGCCCTCGGTTTCGCGCCCTGGAAGGCGGCGCTCACGGTGCTGGTGGGCAATACCTTCGCGGTGCCCTACGGGGCAATGGCCACCCCCGTGCTCACCGGCGCGAACCTCACCGGCATTGATGCCGCCACCCTCTCCGCGCAGATCAGCGAACAAACCAGCGTGCTCGTCTGGCTCATCCCCTTCGCACTCCTCCTCATTATGGACGGCTGGCGCGGCCTGGCCCAGGTGTGGCCCCTGGCCCTGGCGGTGGGGGCGTCCTACGCGCTGAGCACCTGGTTCGCGGCCCGCACCCTGGCCCCCGGCCTGGTCAATATGGTGCCCGCGCTAGTGAGCCTGGCGGTGGGAATCGCGCTGCTGCGCATCTGGCAACCGCGCGGGAGCCGGGCCGCGGCCGAGCGCCTCACCGGCGCCGCACCCCGGCCGGCCACCGAACGGATCCGCCCCGCGGCCCTGGCCTGGGCGATCTTCCCCTACGTACTCATCGTGGCCGTTTTCGTCACCACCCAGATGGTGCCGGCGATCCGCGGTGCCCTGGCCGCCACGAATGTGACGATCCACTGGCCGGCCCTGTGGGCCGGGGGTGAGAATCTGGTGCGCGGGGCCGACGGTACGCCCGCCGCCTCCACCACCTACACTTTCGCCTGGTTGAGCTCCCCGGGCACCCTGCTGCTCCTGACCGCCCTGGTGCTGGCCGCCTGCTACCGGATGAAGCCGGGCGCAGTGGCACGCCTGATGTTCGCCCAGGTTTATAAGCTGCGCTGGACTTTCCTCACCATCGGTTCCGTGCTCGCCCTCGCCTACGTGATGAACCTTTCCGGGCAAACCCTCACGATCGGCACCTGGATTGCCGGAGCCGGTTCCGTATTCCCCTTCCTCGCCCCGATTCTGGGGTGGATCGGCACCGCGGTCACCGGTTCGGGAACCTCCACAACGGCGCTCTTCGCCAATCTACAGCACACCGCCGCCACCCAGATCGGGGCGGACCCGGGGCTGCTGGTTGCCTGCAATACCGTGGGCGGGGCCGTGGGCAAAATGATCAGCCCGCAAACCCTGGCAATTGCCACCGGTGGGGTGGATATGGTCGGCGAGGAATCCGTGCTGCTGCGCCGGTCTCTGCCCTGGGCCTGCGGCCTGCTCATCCTGCTCTGCCTGCTGGTTGGGTTCCTCGCCTAAATGAATTCCTGCCCCGCCTCAGTTCCGCGGGTGGCCGGGCACAGCGCCGCGCAGCGGCGCCGTCGTCGTAACAAAAACGAAAGAAAAGAGTTGATATGAGCCTGATTCCCGGGCCGGAACCGCGCAAGAAAGTTGCGGTTTTCGCCACCTGTATTAACGAGGTGATGTTCCCGAATACCGTGAATAATACCGCGGTGCTGCTTGAGCGGCTCGGGTGCGAGGTGGAATTCCCGCGCGCCCAGACCTGCTGCGGCCAGATGTTCACGAATACCGGTTATTTTGATCGGGCGCTGCCGAGCGTGCGGGCTTTCCTCGAAGCTTTTGAGGACTACGACTATATTGTGGGGCCCTCCGGATCCTGCGTGGGTTCGGTGCGCGAACAGCACGAGATGCTGGCGCTGGATGCCGGTGAAGATGAGCTGGCGCGGCGCGTCCACGAAGTGCAGAAACGGGTCTACGACATCAGCGAGTTCATCGTGGATGTGCTCGGGACGGTGGATGTGGGCGCGTATTTCCCGCATACCGTGACCTATCACGCCTCCTGCCATTCGCTGCGCGTGGCCGAGGTGGGTGATCGCCCCATTCGCCTGCTGCAGGCGGTGCGCGGGCTGGAATATATCCCGCTGGAGGATATGCGCCAGTGCTGCGGCTTCGGGGGCACGTTCTCCGTGAAGAACTCGGACGTGTCTATTGCGCTGGGGCGCGATAAGGCCCGGCACGTGCTGGAAACCGGGGCGGAATACGTGGCGAGCCTCGATAATGCTTGCCTCATGAATTTCGGGGGGATTCTCCACCGGGAGAAGAAACCCGTGCGCCCCATTCACATGGTCAATTTGCTGGTGCAGACCGCACCCGTTGGTGCGAGCGCCGGGGCGGGAACCGTAGGCGCTGCGGCTGTACCGGGCGCCGCAACAACCCCCACCGGGAGGATCGCATGAAAACACTGAAATTGGAACGCCTCACCCCGGCCCCGCCCGACGGGGATCTGCTTGATTCCCCGGCCTTCCCCAAGGCCGCGGTACGCGAGCTGGGTAACGAAACGCAGGCGAAGAATCTCCATCACGCCACCCACACCATTCGCGCCAAGCGGCAGGCGGTGGTGAGCGAGCTGGATAATTGGCAGGATATCCGCCAGGCCGGCGCCGATATTAAGAACCGGGTGGGGCGCCACCTCGATTACTACCTGGCAGAGTTTGAAAAGAACGCCACCGCGGCCGGGGCGCACGTGCACTGGGCGCGCGATGCGGAGGAAGCCAACCAGATCGTTATCGACCTGGTGCGCGCCACCGGGGAAAGCGAAGTCACCAAGGTGAAGTCCATGGTCAGCCAGGAAATTGACCTGAACGAACACCTGGAAGAAGCGCGGATCGCGGCGTGGGAAACGGACCTGGCCGAGCTTATTGTGCAGCTCGGGCATGACCGCCCCAGCCATATCCTCGTGCCCGCGATTCACCGCAATCGTAGCGAGGTGCGTGAGATTTTCCTGCGGGAAATGGGCCAGTACGGCACTCCCTGCCCGCCCGATGTGACCGATGAGCCGGCCGAGCTGGCCGCCGCGGCGCGCGTGCACCTGCGCGAAAAGTTCATGCGCACCAAGGTGGGGATCTCCGGCGCGAATTTCGCCATTGCGGAAACGGGTTCCCTGGTGGTGGTGGAATCCGAAGGTAATGGGCGTATGAATCTCACCCTGCCGGAAACCCTCATTTCCGTGGTGGGTATCGAGAAAATTCTCCCCACTTTCCAGGATCTCGAAGTGTTCTTGCAGCTGCTGCCGCGTTCGTCCACCGGTGAGCGCATGGCGCCCTACGGAACTATTTGGACCGGCGCGCGCGAAGGTGATGGCCCGCGCGATGTACATATTATTTTGCTCGATAACGGGCGCACCAAGGTGCTCTCCGACCCGGTGGGGCGCGCGGCGCTGCGCTGCATTCGCTGCTCGGCCTGCCTGAATATCTGCCCGGTCTACGAGAAAGTGGGCGGGCACGCCTACGGGTCAGTCTACCCCGGGCCTATCGGCGCGATTCTCAATCCGCAAATTCGCGGCCTGGAATCGGCGGTGGATCGCTCCCTGCCCTTCGCCTCCACCCTGTGCGGGGCGTGTAATGAAGTGTGCCCGGTGAAAATCCCGATTTCGAATATCCTCGTGCACCTGCGGCGCAAAGCGGTGGATAAGAAACGGGCCGAAGCGGGCCTGCGCCCGCATGTGGAACCGATCCTTATGGCCGGAGGCGGCTGGGTGATGGGCAAGGGCTGGCGCCTGGAGGCCGCAGCCCGGCTGGCCAGCGTGGGCGGGCGCGTGATGGGCCTGTTCATGCATTACATCGGGAATTGGCATATTCCCGGCGTGCACCGCTGGACCCGGGCCCGTGATGTTCCCATGCTGCCCAAGCGCAGTGCCCGCGCCACGTTCGCGCGGCGCAAGAAACGCGAAGCACGGCAGCTCAAGCGTTTCCAGAAAGAGTTGCAGAAGGGGCAGTTGCATCAGCTCGGTTGCGATCCAAATTTGATCGACGGCTCCCCCGCCGCTCCGCCCGCGCAGCTACCGCCCGGAGCCGGACAAGTGCCGCCCACCGCGACGCAAGTACCGCCCACCGCGGGGCAAGTGCCGCCCACCGCGGGGCCGGTTTCGCCCGCACCTGATATTTTCGGCCGCCCAACCACAGAGGAGCTGTCATGACCTCGGCACGCGATGAGATTTTCGCGCGGATTCGCTCCGCGCTCGGTGATGTGCCCTGCCGGGATCCGGAAGAATCCGCGATCAGCTGGGAATACAACCAGCCCACCGCCATTGAGGGCGACCTCGTGGATTATTTCCTCGAGCTCGTGGCCGATTACAAGGCCGACGTGGAGCGGGTCGCCCCGGAGGCGGTCCCGGCGGCTATCGTCGCCCACCTGCACGCCATCGGCGCGCGCTCCGTGGTGCTTCCCGCGGGGCTGGATTCTTCCTGGCGCGCGGCTATTGCGGAGGATGGTTTCCAGGTGTACGACGACGATAACCTCAGCGCCCGCCAGCTGAACGATATTGATGCGGTGGTGACGGCCGCCGCTGTCGGGGTGGCCAATACCGGTACTTTTGCCATGGACCATCGCGCCGACCAGGGCCGGCGTGCGCTCACCCTGGTACCTGATGCGCATGTGTGCGTGCTGCGCGCCGATCAGGTTGTTTCCAATACCCCCGAGGCGATGACCCGGCTCCAGGATTCGGTGCGCGATGGCCAACCGATTACCTTCGTGGCCGGGCCCTCCGCCACCTCGGATATCGAGCTGAGTCGCGTGGAAGGCGTGCACGGCCCACGCCAGCTGCACGTGCTCGTCGCCGGCTAAATAGGCGGGCGGCGCGGCCACCAGCACACCAGGGCCCGGCCGGGATCGTGATCCCGGCCGGGCCCTGCATGTTGTACCCGCGTTAGCGGTACTTCCCGCTAGTTAGCCTTTTCCCGCCGCCGCAGCGCTCCGCCTCCGGCCAGGAGGAGAATCGCGAGGGCGATGGGCATCGCAAGCTCAGCACCGGTGTGGCTGAGTTGCTTGCGGACTGGTGGTGCGGGCGGGATCTTCGTGTCCACACTGGCGGTCGCCGGTGTGGCCTTCTCGCCACTCGGGGTCACCGCGGTAACGGTAGCGGTATTGGTGACCGTCGTACCCTGCATCGTCGCGGTGATCTTCGCTCGGGCTTGCGCTACGAGCTTTTCTCCCGGTGCCAGCACCCCTGCCGCACGCGGCCAGGTGTACTCGATGGGCCCCAGCTCGCTCATAGGATCGTCGATAGTGATGCCGGTGAGCGTTGTTGTTCCGGTATTGAGCACCTCGAAACGATAGACAATCACGTCCCCGTCCACAGTTGCGGTTTTCTCCATCACCATTCCAGGGTGGCCGGTGATGGTGACACTACCGTGGCCACCGGTGCCCGGTTCGCTCGGGTCGCCCGGTTTGTTCGTCACGGTGTCCCCTCCGGGGGTCACGCCGGTGGCGTTGGCATCGTTGCGGACGGTACCCGCATCCACCTGCTCCTGGGTCAGCACCGAAGTAGCGGTAGCACTAGCTTTTTCACCCGGAGCGAGCACCCCGGCAGCACCCGGCCAGCTGTACTCAATCTCGGACAGACCCGGGAAGTCATCTTGAATGACAAGATCCCGCAGGGTGGTATTGCCGGTGTTCTCCAGCGTAAAGAACCAGGTAATGAGGTCACCCGCGCGCGACTTCTCCTTTTCTACGCTACCCGTCTTCACCAGGGTGAATCCGGGGCACTGCGGGAGAAGCACGGTTTCGGTTGCGCTATCGCGCACCAGCAACCCGCGCGCTGAGGTCGCGCTCACCTCCACGGTATTTTCCACCGCTCCGGCATCCAGAAGTTCCTGGGTGATGTGCGAGGTAGCGCTCGCAGTCACCGATTGACCCGGTGCGAGCACCCCGGCCGCACCCGGCCACTCACCGAAGGTCACCGCGCTCAAGCCGGGAAGCTCATCGCGCAGTGCCACCTCACTTAGCGTGGTGGTACCGCGATTAGCAATGGTGAAGGTCCACGTGACCTCGTCCCCGGCCCGCACGGTTCCAGCGGGGCGCGCGGGCGCGCTACCCTGCTTGATCACCTGGATCTGGGCACCGTCCGGGATACTCACCGTGGCGCTATCGCTGGCCGTAACCGCAACGCCGCGCGGATCGGTGCCGGTCGCAGTGGCGGTATTGTCCAGCGTGCCGCGGTCAATATCGGCCTGGGTAAGGGTGTAGGTTCCGGTTACCTGCTGGGAGGCACCGGGTGCCAGCGTTGCGATAGTGCCCAGCTCCCCGCCCAGTAGCGGATCTGCAATCGTCACGCCGCTCAGGGTCACATTGCCACTATTACTCACCTCAATGATGTACTCCACTTGTTCACCTGCGCGCAGTTGCGCGGGCGGCGTGGCCGTTTTTACCAAGCGCAATGCCCCGGTCCCGGGAAGCGGGGTCGTAACCGTGGCACTACCCTCCACCGCGGTACCATGCGGGGACGCGCCCGCGGCCGTGGCGGTATTTTCCAGCGTGCCGCGGTCAATATCGGCCTGGGTGAGGGTGTAGCTGCCACCCACCGTGCCGCTGGCTCCCGGAGCCAGGGTGGTGATGGTGGCGAGTTTCCCGCCCAACAGCGGATCGTTCACAATAATTCCATGCAGGGTGACGTTCCCGGTATTGCGCACCGCGATGCGGTAATGCACCTGCTCGCCGGCCGCGATGGTGGCCGGGGGCGTAGCGGTTTTAGTGACCGCGAGCGCCGGAGCTTCGGGAAGCGACACCGTCACACTACCCTGGGCACTCACCGCGGTTCCGCGCGGATCGGTGCCGGTCGCAGTGGCGGTATTGTCCAGCGTGCCGCGGTCAATATCGGCCTGGGTAAGGGTGTAGGTTCCGGTTACCTGCTGGGAAGCACCGGGTGCCAGCGTTGCGATAGTGCCTAGCTCTCCACCCAGCAGCGGATCCGTGATCGTCACGCCGCTCAGCGTCACGTTCCCGGTATTACGCACGTCAATGGAGTAGCGCACGTGCTCGCCGGCCGCGATAGTGGCCGGAGGCGTAGCAGTTTTGCTTACCGTCAGTGCACCGGCGGCCGGCAGCGGCGTGGTCACCGTCGCGGTGGCCTGCACCTGCGTATTGTGCGGCGAGGTTCCGGTCACCGTGGCGGTATTATCCACGCGACCCGCATCGATATCGGCTTGGGTGAGCGTGGCTTGCGCGGTTCCGGTGGCGACGGCGCCCGGCGCCAACATGCCCGGTTGGGCAGCATCAGGCCAGGTCATGACAAGCCCACTGACCTTCGGGTCACTCAGGGCCACCTGCGCAAGCGGAACGTTCCCGGTATTCGTCACGGTGAAGGTGTAGGTCACGGTATCACCGGCCGCCGCATTCGCACCCGTGCCATCGGCCGCGAGCGCGGCTGCCTTGGTGAGGGTGAGCGCGGGCTGGGCGTGGAAGAATCCGAAGTCTTGGCCTTCCAGTGTGGCCGCGCGTTCCACCGTTACCGCGGCGCTAGTGGCACCGTCTTTCCCCGCCGGTGAGTAGCTGGGTACGTAGCTGGCGCCCCCGTCAGTTACGGGTGGGGTGACGGAGATACGGTAGTTTCCGGCCAGGACATTATTAAAGGAGTAGGTCCCATCGGCTGCCGCCGTCGTTTCCAACGGAGCACCGCTGGGGCCCAGCACGGGGGCACCGGTACTGGCATCGAGGAGGCGCACGGTAGCGCCGGCCAGCGCGGTGTCATCCGCGCTGGCGCCGTCGTCGTTAATATCCACGGCGATGCGCCCGCTCACGGTGGCGGCGACCACGGTGGCACTTTGCGGTTCGCCTGCGGTGAGCGGAAGCGGCGAATGCGAGGCGGTGCGCAACTGTCCGGTCATCGTATTCGCGATGACCGCGCCGGCCTCAGCTTGCGGGGCTTCCAGGGTGAGTGCGTAGCGGGCACCTCCGGCCGGGCCCGTCGCGAAATCGTTGATGACGAAACGCAGTGCCGTGACCTGGCTGAGGTCCGTGGCAGCGGTGACTTCCTGCCACGTTACGCCCGCGGCCGGAGCTGCTCCGATGGTGCCGTGCGGTGCCGTGGTGTATTCGGCTCGCACATTGGCGGCCTCACCCTGGAGGCGTTCTACCCCGGTGAGAACCGGGGTCACGGTGGTGCCGCGACCGTCACCCACGTAGGGGAGTTCGTCCACGAAAATAGCGTGCCCCATGGAATCCATGGTGGTGTTGTACATTTCCAGCAGGTACGAAACCGGTTCGTTGCGCTGGACGTTGGGCGCGCGGAGCGTCTTGAGGTAATTCGCTCCCGCGACGAGCACCATGGTGACGTCCGTGGAGGTTTGGGCCTGCCAGCCGGCCTGATCGATCACGGCCCTCCAATACCATTTCCTCAGATCGTCACCGCGGAAATAGGAATCCAGATTGAGCTGGCCGGATTCGGGTAAATAGGGTCCCACCTGAAGGTTGACAGGAATCTCGGGCAGCGGCTGGCCCACGGGCAGTTTGCCGCCGTTGGCCACGTAATCGAAGAGGTACGGGGTACGCCCATCCGCGCAGAGGTTCGCATCGGTAGCCTTGCTCCCCTTCCAGGTGGTGGCATCCACGGGGGAGAGATCCACGTCCACCACTTCTGCGGGCAGGCACATGAGCACCTGTGCATGGGCAGCTGTGGTGTGGGGCGAGTTAGGAACGAGGAAGGTTTCAGGACGAACGGTATAGCGGTACTTATGATTTGTTTTCGCGACCGCTATACGGTTGCCCACAGTTCCGTCCGGATTAATAGTGGCCAGGGAAGAAGCCTGGAAACGCGCTTCGCCCACCGCCACGAAAATACGAACTCCGGTACCTTTGTACTGACTTCTTCCCTGGTACTTCGACCGCATACTCACGGAGAGGGGAACGCCATCATCAACAAAAACCGCGTCCGACGTTGCCACCGCTTGAACCGTTAAGTACATATGGTACCGATCTAGCGCAGCGGCCGAGCCCGTGCGTTTGGACAGCAAGTTGCCGTTATTCACTTTGGGGCGCGCTTGCAACGCAAAAACATCGCTAAAATCGCCGGAGTATTCCGAGAGCGGGCGGAATTCGCGCTGCTCCGGGCTACCTTTCGCGCCTGCTCGCACGTACAGGTCATAATCCGATTTCGGGATCTCATAGTAGCCATTAGCCGTTTCGCCAGGCATACCCTTGGGGTAGGGATCCCCGGGGATATCGCTGGTTTTCACGAACAGGCGCGCGGTGCGCGGATCTATACGCTGGTAGGCCGGGTCGCCCGGCTCAATGGTGACCTGGTTATCGGCCGAGCCCACGCTTTCGTATTGACCGCCCAGGCGAGTGTTATCCAGATACTGGTAGGCGATGCCGATCAGTGCATACGGAGTATTCGGCGGTACAACACCGTTATGACCCAAGCCCGGGCTCGTGCGCATCGCGTCCGGATCGCTTCCCTCCGGATTGCGACCGTAACGCGCAGTGGTATCCGTGATGAGCCGTCCCTCCGTTGGCCGATCAATCGTCCACGTGAGGGTTTCGGTGTTATTGAGCAGGTTTGTTTCGTGTAGAGGTTGTGAGGGCGACGACGCCGAGCTGCCCCGCGGGTTAACCGGAGCCACGGAACTGGTGAACGTCACGAGCGTCTTATTAGGTAATTTCGCAATGTCGGAAGCGGGAATCCACACCCGGTATTGTGCATAGGCTGCCGAATCCCCATCCCGGGCCTGCGCGCCCGTGAGGGTGAACTTTCCGAAAGAGTCCCCTTTCTCGGCGGTGATCCCCGACCGCACTGGAACTACCGCCCACCGCTCCGGCACGAAGGGGCGCGGCGCACTCGCTCCGGGTTCTTGCACCGTGATGTTAAATGTGACCGCGGTGGTGAGGGGTTTTTCAAATGTCCATCGATCAGAGAAGGGGAAGCTGTACTTCGGCGTGAAACCGAAGAAATTGCCCTTTTCCTTCCCGGAACCGAAATCATAGGAGCCTTCCCCGCGGTAGGTGGATGAGTCATCAACCGGATCACTCCCGTGCCCAAGATCGAAGTCAAGCTGCCCCACCACTTCCACCAGGCTGGGAGCACCGGATACCGCAATGGTGCGTGTGCCCTGCGCATCGGTGACCTCGAGTTCGGGACTGTAGGTGCTGCCCGGCCCCACCCCGGTTCCGGGCCGCGCAATAATGGGCTGAATCACCACAGCGGCTGTACCTGCACCGCCTTCATTACTCACCGTGGCGGTCAGGGTCCGCCCATCCGCACTCACCGTATAGGAGCGTTCCACTCCGTTCGATGTTCCTCCCAGCACCGCGTCAAGCCCGGGGCCCGTCTCCCAACTCCAGCCTTCCGGAAGGGTTTGTGAGATCGTGGTGGCAGTGGCATCTGATGCCACAAAGGCCCATTGGAAAGACACCCGTGAGCCATAGCCAACTTTGCCGTTCTTTGCCTCGGTATCGTAATCGCCATAGGTGTCATCACCGGTAATACTGACAGAGACATTGGTGAGCGTACCTGCTGCGGGAGCGGCGGAGGCCTGTGGGAGCACTCCCCACCCCAAGCTCAGAAGCAGCACGGTGCATAGCAGCGCAATAAGTGACCGCCGTGATGCCAGCGGCATCATTAAATGTCGATTCATCGAGCTTCCTTGCGTGAAAATGTGATGAGAAATTCCACCATCGGGTGGTTTTTGCTATAACCAGCTGTAATGAATGGTAGTGATACTTTCCTAATTTTTGGTGAAGCTTTAGCAACAAATTCGTGGCATCGCGCACATATCCACCACAATGTCCCAGCCGCCACATTTTAATGCGATGTCATACTAAAATGAACAATGATATTGTTATTGGTACTAACTAGGGAACCCGGAAAATTACCGCAGCACCGCAGCTGCCAATCCCAAGGAGTGATTATGCCGCAGCCCTCCACCCGCCAGCCGCGCTCCCGCGCGCTCCTCATATTCCTGGCGGTCCTCTTCCTTATTCTCGGCACGCTGGTGTGGGCCACTCCGGGACCGGCCCGCGCTGCCGATACCAACCCTGCCGGCGGTAGCCCCGCGGCCGATGCGGCGGCGTCGCCGCGCGCCGTCGTGCAATGTTCACAAGATCCCAACGACCTCACGTGCCCCGAGGATCTCCTCACCCAGCGCATTCGCGAGGCCGGAACCACGCCCACCCGTATTATTCTGGGCGCCACCGACACTCTCCTCACGAGTACCCTGAAGATTCCCGCCGGTGCGGATATTGAGCTCGTCAACGGCGGGCGCGCCCCGTGGGGTGCCACTGATTCCGGACTGGTGCGCGAAGATGGCTTCAGCGGCGTGATGGTGCAGGTGCCGGCAGGCGCCGCCCTCACTTTCGATAATTACGACGGCGGCACTTTCCGCATGCGCAGCCGCGGGGAATGGGTCCCGGGCGGCGGCACTCTCCTGGATGTGCGCGGCAGCCTCACCATTAACGGCGGGGAATTTTCCGGGGTGCGCGAAGCGAAGCAGACCTACCAGGGCGCGATCACCATCAGCGGGAAAGATGCCAGTTTTACCCTCAACGGCGGGAACGTCACCGATAATCATCGTCAGCTCAATAATCCTGGTGCAGTCCAGTACGGCGCCGCGAATATCGCGGTAACCGAGGGCGCCACCTTCGTGATGAACGGCGGGGAGGTTAGCAAGGGCAAAGCTCGTGTTGTTGACTCTTACGGTTACGGCGAAGTTGGCGGGATCGGCGTGTACAAAGGCGGGAACGTCACCATCAACGGCGGAACCATCACGGAAAATTCCGGTTTCGCGGGCGGGATGATCGCATTCACCTGGCTGTGGTCCACATCGGATGCCACCCCCGAAAACTCTGCTCGCACCCGCAGCTTCATCACGATCAATGGTGGCACCATCTCCAAGAACCGCGCTTCTTTCTCCGGTGGTGGGATTCTTTCTTTCGGTAACTCCGAGGTCACCATGAACGGCGGCACCATCGATTCCAATTCGGCACCCAACGGTGGCGGCGTGGGAACCTTGGACCTGTACGTGTGGGGTGCGGACGGCACCTGGCAAGAGGTTCCCGGCGATGGTAAGAACTGGGGCTTCACCACCGCGCAGTGGTCGGAGCTGTCCCCCGGCGCCTTCACCATGAACGGCGGCACGATTTCGAATAACTCCAGCCGGCGCACCGGGGCCGGCGTGAACGTGGTCTCCAATAAGGTCCAGCTCAACGGGGGCACCATCAGTGGCAATGAGGCTGGTCAGCAGGGCGGCGGGGTCTATGTTTCCACCGCCACCTACACCCTGCACGCCGGCAACACTCTGGTCACGGCGAATTCCGCTTCCGGGATTGGCGGCGGGATCTGGACCTGCCCCACCGGCAGCGTAGAGGTCCACGTGGATAACGGCGCGGCGATTTTCGGGAACGCCGCGACTCGCTACGGCGCGGACCTCGCGCACGATAACCTCGGTTCGGTCAGCTCCGCGCCGGTGTGGACCTCGGATGCGATTCTGGGCGGCGGCCTGGTGGATTACTACCAGGATAACGAAGGTGCCCGCTTCGACCCGGCGCAGCTAAGCCTGCCCGAGAAGGAACGCCCGCGCCCCGAACTCATCAAGGGGCGCGAGATTTCGAACGAGGGATTTGCCGCCGTGGTTTCCGATCCGGCTCAGGGTGCGGCTCGCGATGCCGCGCGCCTGGTCATTACGGGCAACACCGCGCCGCGCGGGGCGGGTATCGGCACGAATGGCTCGGTTATTTTCGGCACGTGGGGTTACGCGCAGGCAACGGTCACGAAACAGTGGTTCTATGAAACGACGACGACGCCGCCAGCTGGCGATAAGCCCAATCCTGTGCCGGCACGTCCTTCGGATATTGCCTCCTCGAGTGTGCCGATGCGGCTGGTCTCCGATACCTCCGCTGAGCTCCCGAAGCCGCAGGTGGTACAGAAGTTTAGCGTGACGGCCGGTGAGGAGTGGACGAAGAGCTTCACAAATCTACCGATCCGCACTGATGCTGGAGAGTTGTACGTCTACGCGGTGCAGGAGCTGGACGCTGCTGGCGAGGTGCTGAAAACCAAGGTGTTGGAGCCGTCGCAGCTGCTGGTGCAGCGCGGTGAAAAACTGCCTAAGCGCCCGGAACTGGCGGAAGGCATGGCTCCGCCCGAGGTGTGGTTCGTCGGGAAGGTCGCCAATGAGGTGCCTACGCCGGTGGATATCGCGGTCACGAAACAGTGGGCCTACCGCGATTCGAGCGATCCGGTGCCGGGTGCTGCGCTGCCCGAGCAGGTGGAATTCGAGCTGCTGCGCGATACCGATGCGGCTTTCTCCCATCCCGAGGTGGTGCAGAGCTTCACCGTGACGAAGGCGGATAACTGGGTTCGCACACTCACCGGGCTGCCCCGCGCCACTGCGGAGGGCGTGGCCTATGTGTACGGGCTGCGTGAGAAGGGAGCTGGCGAGATCGTGCCGGTTCCGGCGGCCCCTAGCGCTCCTGAGACTCCCGGCAGCCCCGAAGCCCCGGGCGAGGACGGCGTTATTCACCGTGCGGTGACAGTGGTCAATACCCTGACCCCGCCGCCTCCGCCTACTACGCCGCCCACGGTTCCGCCGACTACGCCGCCGACTACGCCGCCGACGACGGAGCCACCGACTCCTCCCACCACTCCGCCGGTACCGCCCACAACCGAGCCGCCGGTACCGCCGACAACTCCCCCGGCTCCGCCGACGACGCCACCTACAACGCCGTCGGTACCGCCAACGACACCGTCGGTGCCTCCCACTCCGAGTGAGCCACCGACGCCGCCCACGGTTCCGCCGAGTACACCTACGGTAACTCCGCCGGCCAGCACGCCTCCGGCTACTCCGCCGAGCACACCGCCGGCGAATCCGCCGCGGATTGTGCGCACCGGCAGCGATGCCCGCACCGGAGCAGCCCTCGCGGGCTCAGCGTTGCTCGCCGGCCTCGGAATCCTGGCCTGGCGCCGGCTGCGCACCGACCGCTAGGCGAGCCCTGCGCCTAAGCCACGGGGGGTGGTACATCGCACGCGATGTACCACCCCCCGTAGTCGTTCTTTCAGACAACCGCCCAAAATCGACGCACACAAAGTGGTACCAGAACTACATTAACTAGATGATTTCCTGTCGTGACGTACCACTTCGTTGCGCCATAACCGGGCCGGCCCTTTCAGACGCGCCCTTCGAGATGCCCCACTCGGCTGGGGCCGGGGTGCAGGCTGCCGGACCCGGTATGTGTTGTCCGGGGTGTACTGCGAATGTCGTACATACGAAGTACAGCTCTGAAAACACCTAGTACCTCCGCCGGTGCTGGTGTGACTCCTGAGGTTCGACTTATGTGATCGCACCCCTCGGCAACACTTGTTTACCCCAGGGGTCATGGATGGTTAATCTAGCTGCCGCCACCGAGAAATTAGGCACGCCGGCCGGCCGCGTAGAGGCGCAAGGCGCGTTCGGCGGCGTTTTCCAGGTTCGCCGCGCCCTCCGCAAGCGCCTCGTCAAGCGTGCAGGGCCGGTCCACAATCGGCACCAAGCCAACGAAGCCGTGTTCGTACAGGTCCTCCACGCCTTCACCGAGTTTCCCCGCGAAAGCAATAATCGGCACGCCGGCAGATTTACCGCCGCTGGGCGTATCACCGGCACCCGCACCGCGCCCGGCACCCGCACCGGCCGCCGCGGCAACCCGCGCCACCCCGGAAAGCGTTTTGCCCATGAGGGTTTGGCGATCCATGGCGCCCTCCCCGGTCAGAACCAGGTCCGCGCCGGCCATCGCCTCTGCTAGCCCCACGGTTTCCATGACCAGATCCACCCCGGATTCCAGGCTGGCCCCCAACAGCAAAAATGCGAAACCGAGCCCGCCGGCCGCCCCCGCGCCCGGCGTCTCCTGCACGTCCATCTTCCCGGCAACGGTCGCGAAATTACGCAGCACCCCGTCCAGGAATTCCACGTCCGCGGGCGAAGCACCCTTCTGCGGCCCGTAAATCGCGGAAGCCCCGCGCTCCCCGAGCAGCGGATTATCCACATCGCAGGCCACCCGGATGGTCACGCCGGCCAGGCGCGGATCCAGGCCGCTGAAGTCCGCCCGCGCCAAGCGCGCCATCTCCGCCGGGGTGGTGCCCAGCTCGGTGGCGGCGTCGTCGTAAAAACGTGCGCCGAGTGCCGCGAGCATCCCGGCCCCGCCGTCGTTCGTGGCGGAACCACCCAGGCCCACCAGAATCTCGGTGGCGCCCTCATCGAGCGCCCGCGCAATAAGCTGCCCCACCCCGGTACTATCCGAGCGGCGAATATCGCGTTCTTCGGGGCGCAACTGGTCCAACCCCACCGCGGCCGCGCTCTCAAAAATGGCGTGCTCCCCCGCGATCGCCAGCTCAGCCGGCACCGTAGCCCCGCGCACCCCGGCCACCGGCAGCGTGATGATCCGGGCGCCCAGTGCATCGGCAATGGCGCGGGCGAAACCTTCCCCGCCGTCCGCCATAGGAATTTCCACGCATTGCGCATCGGGTATAGCCCGCCGCGCCCCGGCCGCGAGCGCCGCGGCCGCGCGGGCCGCCGTCATGGATTCTTTGAAGCTATCGGGGCAGCACACAATTTTCATGGCAGAGCCTTTCACGTCGGTGTCTACAATTTTCGCCGTGCTGAGTCACGCGGATGTTAAAGCTATCGAAACGCTATAGAAAAGCTATCGAAAAAATACGCGGGGCACACGAACGCGAGGAAATGGAGAAAACTCGCGCCCGCGCGCCCCGCGCGATAGGAACACTGGCAGCTTAAAGCCGGTAGCGTGCGGCACGCTAGCGTCAACGCAAACTAGTGTTGCCGCAAGCTACCCGCCTTTTAGTTAGCGGACCAGTGCTGGCTTCTTATTATCGAACTTCCAGCCGGGGATGAGGTACTGCATGCCGATGGCGTCGTTGCGCGCGCCGCCGCCTTCCACCTTCTCCTTGTAGAGTTCGTGCGCCGCGAGGATCTGGTCCATATCCGGCTCGATGCCCAGGCCCGGGCGCTGCGGAATCGTGAGCTTGCCGTCCACGATCTTGAGCGGTTCCTTGGTGAGGCGCTCCACGCCTTCCTGCCAGATCCAGTGGGTGTCCAGGGCGTTGTATTCGCCCGGGGCCGCCGCGCCGCAGTGGGCGATCTGGGCCAGGGAGATATCGAAGTGGTTATTGGAGTGGCAGCCCCAGGTCATGCCCATATCGTGGCAGAGCTGGGCCACGCGCACCGAGCCGCGCATCGTCCAGAAGTGCGGGTCGGCCAGCGGGATGTCCACGGATTGCAAGGTCAGCGAGTGGGTCATCTGGCGCCAATCGGTATTGACCATATTGGTGGCTGTGGGCAGGCCGGTGGCCTTGCGGAACTCGTTGAGGATTTCACGGCCGGAGAAGCCGTTTTCCGCGCCGCAGGGATCCTCGGCGTAGGTGAGGATGCCGACCTTGTCCTTGCACAATTCGATGGCTTCCTTGAGGGACCATGCGCCGTTGGGGTCGAGGGTGATGCGGGCCTCGGGGAAGCGTTCCTTGAGGGCCACAATCGCCTTCATTTCTTCGGCACCTTCGAGCACGCCGCCCTTGAGCTTGAAGTCCTGGAATCCGTAGAGATCGTGGGTGGCTTCCGCGAATTTCACGATCGCTTCGGGGGTGAGGGCTTCTTCGTGGCGGATGCGGTACCATTCCACATCCGAATCCTTTTCGCGCAGGTAGGGCAGGTCCGTCTTATCCGGATCGCCCACGTAGAAGAGGTAGCCGAGCGCGCGCACCTGATCGCGCTGCTGGCCTTCGCCCAGGAGCGCGGCCACCGGCACGTTGAGGAACTGGCCGAAGAGGTCCAGGGTGGCCGCTTCCAGCGCGGTCACGGCGTGGACGGTGGTGCGCAGGTCGAAGGTCTGGAGGCCACGCCCGCCGGCATCGCGGTCCGCGAAGCGTTCACCCACCTCACGCAGGAAATTGTTGTAATCGGCCAGGGAGCGCCCCAGCACGATATCCTTGGCGTCCTCGATGGTGCGAGTGATCTTCTCGCCACCGGGAACTTCACCGATACCAACGTTTCCGCTGGAATCTTCCATGACCACCACGTTGCGGGTGAAGTAGGGGCCGTGCGCGCCGGAGAGGTTGAGTTCCATGCAGTCATGGCCGGCAACCGGGTAAACATCAATCTTCTTAATTGTGGGAACTGACATCGTTGTCTTTCTTCTTTGGGCGCTGCGCGGATGCTGTGTGCCGCGCAGCGCGGTTGGTCGGAGTAGCAGAGTATGTGCGGTTATGTGTAGGTGCGGTGTTCTGGTGGGGTGCGGCTGCGCTACGCGCGGTTTTACGACGACGCCGCTAGCTGGCCGCCGGCCGGCCGGTCAGGAGAACTTCCTTTCCGGCCGGTCCGGCCGCGCTCGGTTCCAGCCAGGCGCGGCTCGGAGTCACACGGCCGCGGCCAGCTGGTCAGTTACGGCCAGCGGGTGCTTTACTCGGGCAGGCCCGGGTGCAGCTCGATATTCGCGAGCTTCTCGTAGAAGCGCACGAGGGAGGAGTGGTCCTCACCGGCATGGTCATCACCTTCGAGCACCGACATCATCTCGCGCACCTGTGCGGTGAGCGGAAGCGCGGAATTGACCCCGTGGCCGGTGTCCATAACGTTGTTGAGGTCCTTGATATGCAGGTTGATGCGGAAGCCCGGCTTGAAATTGCGGGCCAGCATCATGGGAACCTTGGCGTCCATCACCGTGGAACCGGCCAGTCCGCCGCGGATAGCGCGGTACACGGCTTCCGGATCCACCCCGGCCTTCTGGGCCATGGTGAACGCTTCGGCGCAGGCGGCAATATTGATCGCCACGATGGCCTGGTTGGCCAGCTTAGCAATATTGCCGGCGCCGATGGGCCCCACGTAGGTAACGTCCCCGGCCATCACGCCGAGCACGTCCTTGACCTCGTTGAAGAGCTCTTCTTCGCCGCCGACCATCACGGACATGGTGCCGTCAATGGCCTTCGGCTCACCGCCGGAAACCGGGGCGTCCAGCATCCGCACGCCGGCCTTTTCCAGGCCCGCGGCCACCTCGCGCGAGGCGAGGGGTGCGATGGAGGACATATCAACGTAGATGAGCCCTTCGCGAGCACCTTCGATAATGCCACCTTCGCCCAGGGCCACCGCCTTGACGTGGGGGGAATTCGGAAGCATCGTGATGACCAGGTCGGCCTTCTCCGCCGCTTCCTTACCGTTCGCAACGGCGGTCGCTCCGGCTTCCACCACGTCGGCAACAGCTTCGGCATTGTGGTCGTTCACGTAGAGTTCGTGCCCGGCCTTGAGGAGGTTCTTCGCCATGGGCTTGCCCATAATGCCAAGACCGATAAATCCGATCTTCATGGAGTTTTTCCTTCCTTTTTGTATGATCGTCAGGTTGGTGTTTCCAACGGGCGGAGCGTTTCACGTGGGGTGGGGCGCTCCGTTTCTTTGCGCACCGTTTCCTCGCGGGGTTGGGGCGACGCCGCAGCTGCGCCGTCGTACCCCTTCCCGGAGAAGTGTTAGGCCGGAACCACCAGGCTCAGCAGCAGGCAGGCACCCAGGCCGAGCACGGAGAGCAGCGAGGTGTAGGTGGTGCGGACCTTAATGGTTTCCGCCACCGAGAGCCCGAGGAATTCCTTGAACATCCAGAACCCGGGGTCGTTCACGTGCGAGGCCATAATGGAACCGCACGCGGTTGCCAGGGTCATGATTTCGGGGCTCACCCCGCCACCGGCGATCATCGGCACCGCGATACCGGCCGCGGCCACCACGGCCACCGAGGCCGAGCCGAGGGCCACGCGCATGAGCGCGGCGATAAGCCAGGCGATGATAATCGGGGAGAGGCTGAGGTTCTCGGTAATGGAGAGAATGTAATCGGAAATGCCACCGTTCTTGAGCACGGCCGCGAAGGCGCCGCCACCACCGATGATGAAGACGATCATCGCGATGGACTTCACCGAAGCCGCGCAGGAAGCCATGATCTTATCCATGGGCACCTTGCGGACCAGGCCGAAGTAGGCCACGGCCACGAGGAGGGAGAGCATGAGGGCGAACCAATCGTGCCCGATGAAGGCCATAACCTTGGTGACCGCGTGCTCGTGCCCCAGGGTCACCTCGAGGATGGCGTGCCCGCCGATGAGGATAACCGGGAGGGCGGTGATGCACAGCGAGGCCCAGAAGCCCGGCATTTCTTCGTCGGTCCATTCCTTTTCATTGACCAGGCCGGCCGGCGGGCGGGCGGTCACAGACTTGACGAAGGGCAGGCGCGGCCACATGATCGCGACCACGGCACCCAGCGGAATGGCGAAGAGGAGGCCATACAGCATGGTCAGGCCGATGGAGGCGTCGTACATATTCGCCACGGCCGAGGGGCCCGGGTGGGGCGGGAGGAAGGAGTGCATCGTGGACAGCGCGATTGCCATGGGCATCGCCAGCCACATAACCGGAATCTTGTAGGCCCGGCACACGGCGAAGACGATGGGGATGATGATGACGAAGGCGGTCGAACGACGCCGACGAGGAAGGACACGATCACAATCGCGAGCTGGGAGTGCTTGATCCCGAACTTGTTAATCATGGTGGTGGCGAGGCGGTTCGCCGCGCCCATATCCGCCATGAAAACGCCGAGCATGGCGCCGAAGCCGAGGAGCAGCACGAGTTTACCGGTCTGCCCGCCCACACCCGATTGGATGACGTCAAGGAGTCCCTTGACTTTCTCACCCTTGTCATCAACGGTGGCCAGGAGAGGCATACCCTGCGCCATGCCCACCACGACCGAGACGATGACGAGGGCAATAAAGCCATTCATCTTCAGCACGATCATGAGGAACAGGAGCAGCGCAATGCCAAGTGCGAGGATTACTAGTGGCATGGTTTTTCCTTAGTTTCCAATCTCATCACTGAGATAGCCGGATACGGCTAGATATTGGTGACCGCTTCGACGGCCTTTTCGAGCGCCGGGCGGAATTCGGGGGCAAGCTCACGGGCCGGTGCGAAGCAGTAACCCGCTTCCACACCCGCCATACGCAGGCCTTCCTTGAGAACCACCGGGAAGGTGGCCACGTCTACGAGGTTGCGCAGCGGCGAGAGCGCATTTTGCAATTCGAGGGCGCGTTCGCGGTTACCGGCGCGGTATTCGTTGTAAATGCTGGAGACGAGCTTGGGCGCAATATTCGCGGTGGAGGCGATGGCGCCGGCGGCCCCCAGGCACAGGGCCGGGTAGATGAGGGTATCGCGGCCCATAATGACATCGAAGTCATCGGGGAGCTCGCGGATGTAATCCCCGGTGAGCGTCATATCGCCGGCGGAATCCTTGATGCCGATGATATTGGGGACGTTCACGAGTTCGCGCATGGTGCTGAGCGCTACCGGAACCTTGGTGCGGCCCGGGTTGGAGTACACCAGGATGGGCAGATCGGTTTCTGCCGCGATGTTCTCGTAGTGTTCGACCAGTTCAGACTGGGTGGGGGTCATGAAGTAGGGGGTGAGGACCGAAAGGGCGGAAACTCCACCAACTTCCTGGACCATATGGGCGGTTTTAATGCAATCGCGGGTGGTAATTTCCGAGGCACCGGCGTAGACCGGTACCCGGCCATTGGCCTGTTCCACGGCGATTTCAACAACGCGGCGCTTCTGGTCATTATCAAGACCGTAGATTTCACCGGAGCTGCCGAGCACGAAGATACCGTGCACGCCGTTGGTGATCGTGTAGTCGATGACGTCGCGCAGACCCTGCTCCAGCAAGTTTCCTTCGCGATCTAGAGGTGTGACGAGAGCGGGAATCACGCCTTCTGCATGGAACTCCATAGTTCTCCTTGGTTGCGGCTTCAGTTTCGACTTCGCCAGCGAAACCGAAACTTTGTGGACAGTCAGCTACGTATGTAGACACTAGTATTAAAACGCGGTTTTGAAACTACAGGATGGGACTAACGTCTGAGCTATGTAGGGCAACACAGGTGTTCCGCGGCGCAGTTCCGGGGAACTTGTTGCGGTGTCCTTTACTATGGAACCTAGAGAAATGAAAGAAATTATCGTGGTACCGTGGCACCCCTGAGGTACCCCACAGCGCGCGGCTTTCCGCCAGGCGCCGTGGTACCACGGCTTACGAAGGTGTTGGATCCGTTTGAGAGCTACAAGCACAACCGGCGGCGGTGTTCGCCCCGTCAAATCTGCCTCGCGCACCGTTGACCTGCTCGAATTCCTCGGCAGGCGCATTGCCGACCCCCCGCGCTTGGCAGAGATTTGCGCGGAGTTAGATGCGCCACGTTCCTCCACCTACGCGCTGCTGCGCACCCTCATCGACGCCGAATGGGTGCAGGCCACCTCCACGGATCGCTACATGCTGGGCATCCGCGCCCTGACCGTAGGCACCGCCTATATCGACGCCGATCCGTACGTGCGAATCGTGCGCCCGATCCTTGTGGATCTGGCAAAAGAGCACGGGGAAACTTTCCATATGGGCCGTTTCGATAACGCGGAAATCGTGTATCTCCTCACCCAGCAATCCGACCGTTCCACTCGCACTTATTCGCGTGTGGGGCGCCGCCTGCCCGCGGCGGCCACCGGGCTGGGCAAGGCCGTGCTGGCTCACCGCCCCGCAGATATCCCGGAGGAACTGGTGGCGCTGACGGAGCGAACTATCACCTCAGAAGCGCAGCTGCGCAAGGCCCTCACGGAGACCGCCACGCGCGGTTACGCTATCGATAATGAGGAAAATACCCTCGGCCTGCATTGCGTGGCATTTTCTCTCCCCTACGAAAGCCCGGTGCGCGACGCCATTTCCTGTTCTATCCCCAGCGCGCGCTGGAGCGCGGAGCGTGAAGCGGAGATCGCGGCAGCCATGCGCACCGCGGTTAATCGCATCCTCGATTCCGCGCCGATTGCGTAGCACGGAGAAGAATGGGATGGGTGGTTCACGTTTCGAGAGCTTCGAGTGCGACGGCGCGGTCATGACGCACCGCGACGCGTAACTGAATCTTCTCCCATTCCCGGATCCCTCGATATAGTGCATCGCGTGCTTGCGGTGCACATGCCGCTCCGAACTCATCGATCACGAAAAGAAGAACCTCTTCAAGGCAGGGCCGGAACCTGCGCCCACCCACCGGGAAATGAACATTGGCAATACGAGGAGTGCGGGCCGCGTTCTTGATGCGCCGGCGTGCCCGGCGGGAATGATGACCGCTCAGGAGCAAAGCGTGCATCCATTCATCGCCGTGCGAATGTATCTGGATATGCGCGCAGGGAATAGTTGAGCGTGGTGAGCGAATGTAATCCCAGCGTACTAGAGGCTCTTTTCCTTCGTGTCCGCGGATCACTGAAAATGTTGATTGATCGACCGTGAGAAAACCACTCTCCGGATCGAGAAAAACTCGATAGTCAAATAGCACAAGCAGGTTGTGCGGAAAAGCTATGCGGCCACTGATTCGCTTTCCAGGTGCTTCACTCAGCACCACCGACTCGATACTTACTGAAGAATTTTCATCTAGAAAACTGCTTATCTTTCCGAGGTGGTCAGCAAATCTTTCGGCCTGGAACTCTAGGCTTCCACCTGGATGATCACGGTTCTCGACCATAGCGAGCCAACTTCTCGAAGTAATCTAATCCGTCCAATTCGAAATAGAGCTTCGCTTCTTTTTCGCCGAGCAGGTAGTTATCAGCGCGTAGGTCGAATTCTTCCCGGGTCATCCTGACTTCGCGCAGAATCTCCTCTTTCCGCGCCAGAATTTCTTCCAGCGAGGTGTAGGTTCGCCCGATAATGACTGTCATAGTGGTCACCTCCGTCCTTCTCCGCCATTCTCGCATGGCGTGGAAGCGTAAAAAAGACCTAGGTAACGCCTTGTGGACAAGGATGACGTTTGCGGATTCTGTGGATAACTTCGATACCGCTGCCACTACCTATCCCGGGCAATCTCGCTGTTCTCATCCGCCAGTTTCGAAAACCTGACTAACTTGAACCAACTCAGACCTACCGACGACGCCGCCACCCGGTTCGATCCCCAATTATCCGCAAAGATGCGCCATCTGGGGACTTATGTCACATTTGCCACGGTCTACATCTGTAGATACTTGTATTGCCGGTAGGTAGGCTGACGCCGTGTGTGCACCGCCGCACGGGTGCCTTTCCGGCATATCTCAGGCAGACCCCAAGGCAAAGGAGCATATTGTGAGCCGGGATACCATCGCACACGTGAAGCTTTCCCACGTTATTTTGCCACTGAACAACCCGATTTCTGACGCAAAGGTGTTCACCGGGCGGCAAAAGCCCATGACAGAGGTGAATTTCCTCTTCTGCGAAATCGAAACAACCGACGGCCATTCGGGCCTTGGTTTCTCCTATTCGAAGCGTGCGGGTGGGCCAGCCCAATTCGCCCACGCTTCCGAAGTGGCCGATAACCTTATCGGGGAAGATCCCAATGATATTGACCGGCTGCGGGTGAAACTGCTGTGGGCCGGTGCTTCGGTGGGGCGCAGCGGGGTGGCGGTGCAGGCCATCGCCGCCATTGATGTGGCCCTGTGGGATTTGAAGGCGAAGCGGGCCGGGCTGCCGCTCTCCAAGCTTATTGGTGCCCACCGCGACTCCATCCGCACGTACAACACTTCCGGCGGCTTCCTTTCCTCGCCGCTGGAGGAAGTGATCGAAAATGCGCTGGCCTCGAAGGAGCGGGGCATTGGCGGTATCAAGATCAAGGTGGGGCACCCGGATCACCAGGTGGATTACACCCGCGTTAAGGCGGTGCGCGAGGCCCTGGGCGATGATTTCCCGCTTATGGTTGATGCGAATCAGCAGTGGGATCGCCCCACCGCGAACCGCATGTGCGAATGGCTGGAAGAATTCAATCTGGTGTGGATTGAGGAACCGCTGGATGCCTACGATTACGAAGGGCACGCGGAGCTTGCGCGGCGTTTCATTACTCCGATTGCTACCGGTGAGATGCTCGCTTCGGTGGCCGAACACGTCAAGCTCATCGAGAACCATTCCTGCGATTTCATCCAGCCGGACGCCCCGCGCGTGGGTGGCGTATCGGAATTCCTCAAGCTGACGAAGCTGGCCGAGCATGCCGGGCTGCAACTCGCCCCGCATTTCGCCATGGAGATCCACTCCCACCTGGCGGCCACCTACTCCTTGGAGCCGTGGGTGGAGCACTTCACCTGGCTGGATCCGCTCTTCAATGAGCATATGGAAATCAAGGACGGCCGCATGATCGTTTCTGACCGGCCCGGCCTGGGCGTGACACTTTCCGACCAGCTGCGCGCCTGGACGGTTAATACCTTCGAAGTCGGTAAGCGGCCTTAAATACTACGCGGCTGGGCACCGCCAGCCGCGCCGGCAACGGTGTGGGCAAGGAACACCGTGGCCGGTTGGCCCCGGGGTGGGCGGAAAATCCGCCTACCCCGGGCGTCGTCGTATTTAATGTGCGGTATTTAGTGCGCAGATTTAATACGCGGCACTAATGCACGCGTATTTATGCGCGTACTTCGCGTAGCAGCGTCGCGATTTTCTCCGAATCCTCCGCGCTCAACGGGACCTGCGGGGCACGCATCAACGGCGAGCACTTCACCCCGCACAAACGCACCCCCTCCTTAATCGCAGCAATGAAAATATCACCGATCTCATACACCGCAGCCAAACGCGTAATCTTCCCCAACTCCGCGGCAGCGCCCGTAACGTCCCCGGCCTCATACGCCGCATGCATCGCCGCAAATACCTCAGGAATAAGATTCGTCAGGCCCGAGAGCACCCCGGCCCCGCCACACACCCGATTCCCAATGTAATACTCATCAAAACCAGAAAGCACCGCGAAATCCGGGCGCACCTTCTTCACCTCGCGAATCACCCGCCGCGTATGACTCTGAGTATCCACCGTATCCTTGAGCGCCACAATATTTTCGTGCCGGGCGGCCAGCTCAGCCACCAACTCCGGACTCAAATCCGCACCCGTACGCTCCGGGAAGTTATAAAGCATCACAGGAAGGCTCGTCGCGCCCGCAACCGCGTCATAAAAATCAAGGGCCCGCCCATATGAATGCCCGAAATAGAAGGGCGGAAGAGCCACCACGCCATCCACACCAGCAACCTCAGCAGCCGCGATATTCTCCAGCACCTCACCCAGCCGCGCCGCGCTCACCCCGGCCAACACCTGGAAACGCCCCGCGGCCTGCTTGACCGCGAACTTCAAGAACTCGGCCTTCTCCTCGGTAGCAAAGGAGAAAAACTCCCCGATCGAGCCGAAGAAGAGCACCCCGTTGAGCCCGGACTCGGCAAGACGATCAATATGGGCGGCCATCGCCGGATAATCAATCGCACCCGAATCGTCGATCAACGTGACCGACGGGCAATACACACCAGAAAACATTCCAACCCCTTGTCAGTGGCGCGCGGCCGGCCACCCCGAATGGGCGGCATGCCGCGGCAGTCGTTCATACATCTATTATGGAACTAAGTTCCACCTAATGGGACTGGACGGGACTTGTGCTACGTCACATTTCGGGGACGTTTCGGGTAGTTTCCGGCCGTTCCGGGTAGTTTCCGCCCGTTCGAGGTAGTTTTGCACCCCTTTCGCGGAGTTTCGCAGCGGGACGCCACACGGCGCAGCCACACGGTACGGCTAGCACTCCACCACGTTAACCGCGAGCCCACCCTCCGAAGTTTCCTTATATTTGGAAAGCATATCCATCCCGGTTTGGCGCATGGTTTCCACCACGGTATCAAAGGAGACGGTGTGGGAGCCATCGCCCCACAACGCAATATAGGCGGCATTAATAGATTTAACCGCAGCCATGGCATTGCGTTCAATGCACGGGATTTGCACCAGGCCACCCACGGGATCGCAGGTGAGGCCAAGAGAATGTTCCATAGCAATTTCCGCAGCATTTTCCACCTGGGCCGGGGTGCCGCCCAGAGCTTCCGCGAAACCGGCGGCCGCCATTGCCGAAGCAGAACCGACTTCACCCTGGCAGCCCACTTCCGCCCCGGCAATGGACGCATTCGTCTTAATAATTCCGCCGATGGCCGCCCCGGCAAGCAAAAAATTATACATTCCCGCGCGGGTGGCCCCGGGCACGAAACGTTCATAATACGTGAGGACCGCGGGAACGACGCCGGCCGCGCCGTTCGTCGGCGCGGTGACAATCCGGTGGCCGGCCGCATTTTCTTCGTTAATGGCCAGGGCGAAAAGATTCACCCACCCGAGGGCTTCCAGCTGGTCCGCGCGGTGCCCCGCCGCGGTTTTTTCCTCCAGTTCGCGGGCCAGCCCGGGGGCGCGCCGCTTCACGCGCAGCCCACCCGGAAGAGTCCCCTCCGTGGCAATACCGGCCTTAATCGCCTCACCCATCACGGCGTGCACCCGATCCATATGGGCAATAACAGCCTGGTGTGGGCGCAGCGCGGTTTCATTAGCGAGCGCGAGTTCAGAAATGCGCATGCCAGTTTCGGAACAGAGCTCCAGCAGCCGAGCTGCGGTGAAAAACGGATAGGGGACCGCGGTCTGGGCGGCGTCGGCCTGTTCTTCCGTGGCGAGCGGCGCCACCCGCGGTTCAGCCGGATCGCCCAACTCTTCCATCACGAAACCGCCACCCACCGAATAATACGTATGTTCAGCGAGGAGCTCCTCGCCCGCCCAGGCACGCAAGGTTAACGCATTTACGTGGTAGGGCAAAATATCACGCGGACGAAAAATAATATCGCGGTCGCGCACGAACGGTGTGGGCTCGAAACCGGGCACGGTGAGGGTACCGGAAGAATCGATAGCGGCTTCCATGCCGTCCACCACCGCGATGGATACATTTTCCGGGCTGTACCCGGACAGCCCGAGGAGGACCGCGCGGTCGGTATTATGCCCGCGCCCGGTGGCGGCCAGGGAACCGAAAAGATCCACGCGCAGGCTCGTGATGCGAGCGCCCGGGGCGCGGGTGGCCAGCAGCGTTGCGAAATGCAGCCCGGCGCGCATGGGCCCCACCGTATGTGACGACGACGGGCCTATCCCCACCCGGAACATATCGCATACTCCCAGGGGATTTGCGCGGGTCTCCTCCTCCCCGGATTCGCCGGTGGTCCCGGTTACTTGCGTTTCGCCGGCGAGGATGGCGGCGGGGAGGACGGCGTGCGGAGTATCGGGGTGACGTTCGCTGAGGGAGACCGGGACGGTATGTGCGGCGTCGTCGAAATCAGGATTGAGCCTTAAACGCGCGGTCATACATGTCCTTTCGGTTGCTGGTCACGCACCGTTTGTGATCATACGGCAAGCGGCCGGGAGCTGCGCGCCCCCGGCCACTTTTGTGCCGCGCCAATATGGCTATGTGGCTAGTTGCCTATGTGGCTACGTGCCTATCGGCTACTGGCCCGCAGGCTACTTGCCCGCAGGGCCTTCCCAGCCGGGAACCAACTGGTTCGGGCAGGTCTGCAAGTACTGGGCGAAAGCATCGTGTTCGGCCTGGGTGACGGTCAGCCCGTAGGTGGCCTTCACGCCGATTTGCCGCGCCACGTACTGGCAGGTGAAGTTCTTGTTCGCGGGGACCCATTCGGCGGCGGAACGCCCGGCCTTCTCTTTGGCCTGGTCCGCGGACACGGCCTGCATATTGCGCGGGTCGCTGGCGAAAGCGGCGCGCTGCTCGTCCGTGAACTGGTTGGCACCCGAAGCCCAGGCGTTATCGAGGCTGACGATGCGGTCCACCACCACGGTCTTGGTGCCGGCATCCGGGCGCGCGTAATCAACCATGTTTCCGGTGTAGCTATCCACCAGGGTGCCGTAAGCGATACCGCAGCCGGAGGTGCCCGGCTGCACACCCACGTTGACGAGGTCGCGGCGCAGAATGTCCGTGTAGACGTTACATTCGTCTTCGTTCAGCCCGGCAGCGTCGGGGCCGAACTTCGCCGGATCGGCCTTATCGGTGGTGGACGATTCGGCAATTGTGAGGGTGCTCAGAAGTTCGGTTGCGCTTTGCGGGTGGGCCGGGTTCGGGATGACTGCCGGGAGCTTTTCCGGAGGGGTTTCCGAAGCGCCGGGAGTGACGACGGCGGAGCTAGCAGCCGGGGCTGCGGAGCTGGCCGCGGGAGCGGAGGTGGCTGCAGCCTCATCACTACTCTTGGTGCATGCCCCCATCATCCCCGCGAGAATCGCCAAGGCTCCCATGGCGGCGGCGCACTTCGCGAGCGAGGTGCGGGCGGTGGTGGATGCGCCGTGGCCGGCGCTGCCAAAACTAGTGCGTGGCATGACTTCCTTCTCTTTTCGTTTTCTTCTCGAATAGATAAAACTGCGCGGCGCCGAAACGCCGCGTGACAATGGTAGACAAGCAACCGCGCGGATTCAAAGGCGGGGCGCATGGTGGAATACCAGGTGAACGTGGTGACTGAGGTGCGGGGCAGTGGTGGTATTCTGCGCGTTTGTTTGTGCGGCGACGCCAACTGAATGCAGCGCGGGCCACGCTGAGCCTGGCGCGAGGGCATATATAAGTTTCGAGCTGTACTGCATCCGTAACACAATCGAAGTACACCTGTGAAAACAAGGTGCCCCGCTCGGAGCCAGAACCGATACTGGCCGAGCGGGGCACCTATTCGCAACACGTGGCATCACGCGCTGCCACCTAATGCCTACACGTCCTTACTTCACCGCATGCCGCGCGCGAGAACGACCGAGAACAACCGCACCGCCGGCGAGCATAAGAAGCGTTGCCGCACCAATAGCGCCGCTCATATCGCTTCCGGTCTCGGGAAGCTTCTGGGTGGGAGTTACGTTCTTCGCCACCGCTCGCTTTGCGGTAGTTGTTTTATTCCCTGCCGCGGAATGCTTCGCCGCGGGCTTGCCGGTCGGTTGGGGCGACGACGGCGTATCGGGCGCCTGCCCTGGCTTCCCCTCCGGCGTCTGGGCCTGCTGACGCGCCAGTTCCAGATCCCGCTGAGCCGCCTGCAAGGCGAGGTTCGCCGCGGTCAGTTCCTGCTGTGCTTCCGCCTGGGCTTTCATTGCGGATTCCTCCGCTTCACGAGCCGCCTCAAGCGCGAGAGTCGCCTTACCGTGAGCATCCTGAGCTGTGCGCAGCTCCGCCTCGGCCGCCTTCACCTTCTCAGTAGCTAGGCGAACATCCCACTGGCGCTCATCGTAGGTATTCGACGCATCGGCGAGTCGAGTCAATTCGGCTTGCTTCTGGGCAGCAGTCGCACGTGCAGTATCGAGGGTACGCACCGCTTCCGCGGCTGCCTGACGAGCCTTATCCGCAGCAGCCTTCGCCTGAGCCGCCGCCTCCTTGGCGGCATCCGCGGCGGTCTGCGCAGCGGTCATATCCTTTTCCGCCTGCGCGAGCCTCTCAGTAGCCTGCTTCCAGGTGGGTTCGAGCTCCGCGACGCGTTCCTTGAGCGCACCCGTCTTCTCCGTAGCGCTCACGGCTGTCTTATTCGCCGCATCGCGCTTACCCTCCGCCTCACGTACCGGAGATTCAGCTTGCTCAAGCGCCTGTTTCTGGGCAGCCGTGGCCTCGTTCAATTTAGCTTCCGCAGCGGTTAGTGCCTCTTGGGCTTTACCGGCTTCCTCGGCTGCCTCCAGCGCTTTCTTCTCAAAAGCAGCGTTCGTAGCTTTGGCAGCCTCGAGTTCAATAGCTCGCTGCTCCACAGTGGCCTGCGCCTGCTGCACTTTCTGAGCGGCTTCTTCCTTCGCGGTCACAGCCTTCTCATGCACCGCTTTTTTCAGTTTTATGTTTTCACGCGCCGTTGTCAGGTTCTCTACAGCCTCTTCATGCGCCAACTTAGCTTCCTGGAGACTCTGCTGCTTTTGCGCGGTGACTTGCTCGGCCTCCGCAACGATTTTCCTCTGCTTCTCGACCAAATCCTTCACGTCATCAGCAGGGTTAATTTTCTCGAGATTTTCGAGCTGTTCACGCTTCATTTTCTCGAGTTTTTTCGCGTCCTCGTACGCGCTCTCTGCCTCTTTCTTGGCCTTTTCTTTCGCAGTCACTTGCTCCGCGAGTGGAGCCTCCGACTGCTCGAGCTTTTTGATCTCCGCTTCCGACTCCGCAGCCACACGCTCAGCATCCGCTTTAGCAGCATTAGCCTTGGTTAAAGATTCCTTTGCTGCTTCATCCGCTTCGGTAGCGGTCACCTCGGCATCCTGCGCCTTACCGGCAGCGGTGGCAGCAGCCTCTTTAGCCTCGGCCTTCGCTTTGTACTCAGCCTGGGCAGCCCGCACCGCATCCGATTCTTTGCGGACCTTCGCCATTTCTGTCTTGATGACCTCATCGCGCTGGGCGCTCGCCTTTTCCAGCTCTGCTTCAGCCTGCGTCAAAGCTTTCCGCGCGGCGGCCTCCTGCTGCTCAAGCTGCTTAACTTCCTCGCCAAGCCGGGCCTTATCCGCCTGGGCAGCGGCATCAACCTCACGGGCCTTCGTTACTTCAGTGGTTGCAGCCTGCACGGCAGCTACCTTTTCCTTAAGCTCGGCTTCTTTTGCGGTGACATCGTCCGTGGCTCTCCGCGCACTCGCGTCCGCTTTCTCGTGGGCAATCTGGGCGGCGGCCGCTTGGTCTGCGGAATTCCGGGCTTGCTCAGCAGCCTGCGGGAGCTGACCCTTCGCTGCCTTCCCCGCCTCACTGACCGTGTCCGCTGCTTTCTGCGCAGCTTCCGCTTCTTTCGTGGCATCTGCAAGTTGCTTTTCGCTCTGCGTTACCCCAGCTTGAGTTTTCTTAGCCGCAGATTCCGCTTCGGCGGCCTTTGCTTTCGCTTCAGCTGCGGTTGCGGTAAGTCGATCCACATCAGCCTGGCGCGCCGACACGGTTTCTTGGGCGACTGCCACATTCTTTTCCGCTTCGGCAAGGCTAGGTGCGGGTCGCGCGGCGGTAGCCGCGCGGGCGTCGTCGTTATTCTGTACGGGCTGCGCCACGGCGGCACCGGCCGGTAGCAGCGCAACGGCGACCCCAGCGGTGAGGGCGGCGGCGAGGGCGCGGTGAGTGTGGGTCCTCATGATTGTCCTTTCGGGGAATATGCATCTGGGCGGGACTGACGTTTTGTCAGCTCCAGGACTTGATGGATATAAGCTAATGCGAGAAATTCCAGATTCGTCTCGGAATTAACTGGGATTTTCTCAGGAGCGCTGCCCCGTGTCTGCCATTGCGGGGCAGCGCTCCTTCGACCGCGCGCAGCGCTGTGTTATTTCGGTTATTTCGCAGCGTGCCGGGCACGGGAACGGCCCATGACTACCGCCCCGCCAGCAAGAAGCAAGACGGTGGCCGCGCCGATGGAACCGAGAGCTTCGCTACCGGAGGCGGCCAGGGCCGGTTTCGCGGGAGCCTTGGCGTGGGCGGACATATCCGGGCGCACAGCCGGTGCGACGGGAGCTTGCGGCTGTGCCTGAGGCGCCGCGGGCTTCGCCGTGGGAGCCGTAGGAGCCGTGGGAGATTCGGGCTGCGCCGGGGTGCTCGGCTTGGTATCGGGTTTCGTCTCCGGCTTCACTTCCGGCGTGACGTCCGGTTTTACCTCCGGCTGGTCGGGCTTCACTTCCGGCGTCCCGGGCTTGGGACTGGGGGCGTCCGGCTTGACCTCGGGCGTGCCCGGCTTCGTTCCCGGCTGATCAGGCTGGTGCGGTTGTTCCGGTTGCGGAGCCGGCTTCACGCCCGGAGCGTCCGGTTTCGGGGCGGGCGGCTTGGGCGCATCAGGCTTCGGGGCCGGGGTCTGCTGGCGGGCCAAGGTGAGTTGCTGTTCGGCGGCATGCAAGGCGACAGTTGCCGCGCCGAGCTTTTTCTGCGCTTCGGCCTGCGCGGACTGTGCTTGCTGCGCTGCTTCGCGCGCCACGGTGACCGCCTGAGTGGCTTTCTCATGCGCGGCCCGGGCCTGCTCCGTCTTTTCAGCGGCGAGCCGAGCCGCCTCGGCCGCCTGCTGCAGGTGCTCCGCGCGCTCGTCGTACTTCTGCGCTTCGGCAATCAGGCGCTCTAGCTGAGCTTGCTGCTGCGCGGCAGCCTTCTTCGCATTATCCAGGTTGCGAGCGCTTTCCTTCTCAGCTTCCCGCGCGGCTTCCAGCTTCACCTCCGCGGCGCGCATATCCTTCGTTGCCTGGAGAGCCGCCTCGCGCGCGGCGCTCACGTCTGACTTCGCCGCGGCGAGCTTCTTTTCCGCTTCAGCCCAGCCCGGCTTCAGCTTCTCCACCCGCCCCTTGAGATCCGCGAGTTTCTTAGCCGCTTCGGCGTGCTTCTCACGCTCGGCATCATGTGTGCTCTGCGCAGCCGTTACCTTTTCTGCTTGGGCAGCCTTGGCTTTCTCCAGCGCAGCGTTCGCCTCGGTTAGTTTCTGCTGCGCTTTTTGCAGCTCCTTGTGAGCCTGGTCAGCCGCGGTACCCGCCTGCTGCACGGCAAGTTTAGCTTGGATAGCATCCGCCTTCTTGCGGTTTACTTCTGCGGTGAGATCCGTAGTCGCTTGCTGGGCATCATTCAGTTTTTGCGCAGCATTATTCTTTTCGACGACGGAGGCATCATGCTCCGCCTCCTTTGCCTTGTGTGTATTAATTGCGGCATCGCGCTGAGCAGCCAAGGCATCGTAGGCGTTCTTCGCCTCGGTGTAGCCCTTCTGCTTTTCAGCCACCGTAGCTTCCAGCTTTTTCAGCTCGGCTCGATGCTCTGCGAGACGGTCTTGCAAGGTTTTCTTCGCCTGGGGCGGAGCGGTTGTAAGCGCCAGCTCAACCTTCTTGATGTCTTGTCGTTTAGCTGCTTCCTTATTTTTCGCCTCATTGAGAGCCTTTTCGGCATTATCCATCGGAGTCTTGAGCTTTTCTGCAGCCGCTTTCTTCTGGTCGAGATCATTCTTTAGCTGCTCAAGTTCCCCAGCGAGTCGTGCTTCGTCCTGATTTGCTTTTTCAACTGCGGCATTCGCGCCCTTATGAGCCTTCAGAGCATCCTGCAGCTTCGCCTCAGCAACCTGCTGTTCTTTCTCAACACGCTGCGCTTCTTGCTGCTTGGCATCCCGCTCCGCAGCCTTCTGCTCGGCGAGCTGCTTGGCCTTATTGACCGCGCCGGTTTCGGTATCAACCTTGGCCTTGTCATTCTTGAGCGCCTCATCACGCTCCGCTTCGGCCTTGCTCAGCTTCTCCCGCGCTTCGTCAAGCTTCGTTTGGGCGGCCTTTTCCGCATCCGCGAGATCCTTGACTTCCCGCTCCAGGCGCTTCTCATCCGCTTTGGCGGCAGCTTCAACTTCCTCAGCCTGCGTTAGTGCCTGGCTGGCAGCTTCTACACCCGCGGCCTTCTGCTGTGCCAGCTTCTTTTGCTCACCGAGTTTCTCCGTTGCCCGCTCCAGCTCGGCGGACGCTTCATCATGCTTGGTTTTCGCGGCAGCCGCTCGCTCGGTGGAATCCTGCGCCTGAGCGCTGGCTCCCTGCAACTGATTCTTGGCTGCCTCACCCGCTTCTTTCACTTCATCAGCGGCGCGCTGCGCGGCATCGCGCTCTTTCTGAGCCGCGCTGAGTTTATCTGCGGCTTCTTGGGTGGCAGTAGCAGCTGCAGCCGCGGCCTTTTCCGCCTTCTTGAGGTCATCTTGCGCGGTGGAATTTTTCTTGGCAGCCCGCTCGAGTTCCGCCTGGCGATTCTGGACTTCAACCTGCGCCGCGGCTACGTTCTGTTCGGCTTCCTCCACGCTCAGCGCGGGGCGCGCGGCATCGGCCACAGGAACCTCGCCCGCTCCGGAAACCGGCTGGGCCTGCGCAGCGCCAGCCGGAACAAGTGCAACGGCTACCCCGGCGGTGAGAGCGGTAGCTACGACGCGGTGAGTCTGGGACCTCATCGTTATCCTTTCAAGGAATATACATCTAAGTGAGAGTGGCACCCTTTGCCAGGGCCACGATTTTACGGGGAACAGTTAATGGCAGAAAAGCTAGATTCGGCTTGGAATTTTCTGGGATTTTCTCGGGAATGCCACCGCATTTTCGCCACTCCACCCCACAATGCCCGTAAATAAGCGGATTATTGGTTAATTGCCATTATTTACACAGTTCCGCGTTATTACTCATTTAACTAACGGCCGGGCCTTCTGGCCCATGCCACACCAACCCACACCAATCCATTTTGTGGCGCAGATTACTTTCAAGTCATAGACTGGCGTGGTGAGGGTTCGCTCGTAGGCCGGGTGGCGCCCCGCTGCTGCGGCGTCGTACCTAAAAACTACGCTGGTACACACGCACACATGAAGGAGGCAACCATGAAACGTTTGGTGCTTGTAACCGTAACCTGTGCCGCGGCGCTGGTATTCAGCGCATGTTCGGGCAGCGCCACGCAATCCGCACCGCCGGACGCCGTGAACACACCCGCAAGTGCCCCCGCGAGCGCGGATTCACCCTCCCGCTGCGCGCCCGCAGAAATGGACACCACCCTGGGCGATAGTGACGGTGCGGCCGGGCATAGGTATTACGTACTGCGCGTGGAAAACACCGGTAAAGTGCCGTGTTTCATTCCGGCACAGCTCGAGGTGACACCCATCAGCGCCAACGGGAATATGTTCACCGAGCCGGCGCCGGCGAACAGCGCGACCGGGGCGGATGTGGTACTTGAGCCAGACGAGCGGATCGCCATGGAAGTGGACACCATCAATCCCGGGATTGTGTGCCCGGAGCGGACGGTGTGGGACCTCAATCTTGCGGTGGGGTATACGGGCACCAGCGTGTATTCCGTTTCCCACGGGGAGCAGATGAATTCGTGTTCGTCCGGGCAGTCCACGGTGAAGGTTGGGGATTTTGAGGTGGAGTAGGCGCCGAACTACTCGGCAACCTCGGAGAGTGGATGCTCACTCCCTCCGCCCGCCTCAATCCGCTCCATCGCATCAAGCAAACGCCGAGCATTGCGCGGCGAGCGCATGAGGTAGACCGTTTCGCGCAGGGAGGTGTATTCGTCCAGCGAGAGAATAACCGCAGGTTCCTGGCCGTTCCGGGTGATAATCACCGGTTCACAATCATCAACCACGGACTGCAAAACGTTCGCGTAGTTCTTCAGCGACTCTGAAGACGTCATTGTTTTCATTGCGCACCCCGAATGTATCCGTGCTATCTACCCGTAGAATAACAGCTGTGCAGTGTTGCACAATCCTGGCACCACGCCCGCCGATCCGCGAAGGAGAACCCATGAAACGATTCGTTCCCTCAGCCCTGGCCCTCGCGAGCGCCTTCGCGCTCACGCTCGCCGGATGCACGAATTCTGACGGTTCGGCCGCGTCACCCGATTCCAGCGCACCGGCCGCGAGCGCCAGCGGCGCCGGTGGTTCGAGCGGCACCGCCACCGCTGCACCGGCTCCCGAATTCGCGGCCCTGGCCAGCTCAAACCTGGCACTCCCCGATTACCTGGCGCGAGCGGTCCGCGACGGCGATGGCACCTACCCCGGCAAAGAACCCGCCCAGGTCACCGTGCCATTCACCAAGGGCACCGCACTCCTCCACGACACCGAGCGCGGCACCCCCGCGCGCACACCCGTCACCACGGGAGCCACCGGCGCCACCCCGAGCACAAACCTCTTCGAAATCCGCATGGACGATCTGGGCGCCACCACCCTGGGCGGGGTGCCCGTGCGCGGCGTGATTTTTACGAGCAGTATCCGCCGCACTGGGGCCGAAGCTGCGCCGGAAACTCCGTCGGTCACCTTCGCGTGGTACGACGGCGCCAACCAGCCTATCGCCCAGATCATGCCCGAGGATTACCGGCACGGCAGCGCGCACGCTCCCCGAATCGACGTCGTGGATATGCAAGCGGACCAGATTTCCCTGAGCTGGGCGCCGCTGGATAGTTTTGGCGGGCAGGCCAGCGTGCGTGGGCGTTTCACGTGGAACGGAAGCGCGTGGGTCCAGGATCAGGTCGAGTACACGCTGGCCGATGGCAGCGTCGTCGTGCAACCGAAAAACGCCGAGCTGGAAGCGCTCGCAACAGCAGAAAAGGCGCGGGAGGCCGGGATGTCCGGCGAGCTGGCCGGGCGTGTATTCACGGCGGATACCCGGATCGCCGGGTGTTCGCTGCGCGGGCCGGACTCGATCACGTACTTCCCCTACGCCTCCTTTATTGCGGATAACCGGGCGGATGCGGCGGCGGGCAGCGACGCGAAGGCCTCGGCGGGCGAACGCGGGCGCTCCTACTGGATCGGGGAGCCCGCGGAAACCACGCCGGCCGCAGCCACCGATATTCTGTGCGCACTGGATGGAAACGAGTTCGCCATTTTAGGCGGCAACCGCCGCGAGGCCGCCCAGCTGGTCCCCGAAACCCCGACCAAGCGCTTCGACTCCTACCTGGTGCTGGAAGGTAACCCGGCCGGCGAGGCGCGGTTGAAAGAAATCGTTGCTGCTGAGAATGAATCATGAGCGCATACACTGCACGCGCTACCCCCGAGGACGGCTGGTGGGTAGTCGAGGTGGACGAAGTTCCCGGGCTCTTTACCCAAAGCCAAAACCCGGAGGATATTCCGGATTTGGTGCGTGATGCCCTTGCGCTCTTCCCCGAAGCGGAACGGAATCCGGCTAGCGCCCACGTTCGCGTTATCCTGCCGGACTGAGCCAGCCCGCGGCAGACATGGCGAAGGCCGGGGGTCCACGCTCCCCCGGCCTTCTCAAGACTCTCGCGCTAGAACCGAGGATGGAATGGGAACCATCCGGGTTCATCTTGGCTGCGACTGAGCCTGTCCCCAGGAGATAACCAGTCTCCCGGCAGCGGAACGGGTCCACGCCTCCCGTTGCTTTCCGCTGACATGTTCTATATAACCGGAGCTTCCCTAAAATACCATGCACCAAGGCTGGAATTTTCCTGGGAATCTGAGACCACTTCGCCGCACTTTCCAAAGCTGGATACAATAGCCGTTGTTTGTAACACGCCGGGCGGACCAGCCAGGCCCAGCAGAGCCCAGCGAAGATCCGCCAGGCCCGCGCGGGACCCGTACACACGGCCCCACCCCGGCCCACACAAGTAGCGTTCCAAAGAAGGGAAGAGCCGTGCCGCATATGAACGTCGAGTCCTTCAACCTCGACCACCGGAAAGTTTCCGCACCCTACGTGCGGGTTGCCGATATCAAACACCTGCCGCACTGCGACGTCCTCACCAAATACGACATCCGCTTCTGCCAACCCAATAAAGAGCACCTGACCATGCCGGTCATCCACTCCATCGAACATTCCTTCGCCGAATACTCGCGCAATCACAGCGATGCCGTGATCGATTTTTCCCCGATGGGCTGCCAAACCGGCTTCTACCTGCTGCTCGCCGCCGAACCGGACGTACCCGGCACCTGCGAACTAGTGGAACAAACTTTCCGAGACATCCTAGCCGCCACCGAAGTCCCGGCCGCGAACGAAGTCCAATGCGGCTGGGGAGCCAACCATAACCTCAAGGCCGCCCAGGAAGCGGTAGCCGCCATGCTCTCCGGGCGCGCGACCTGGGAACAGGTGATGGCCAAGTGAGCCGCGCCCGCTCCCTCGCCCCCGGCGGCACCCGGCTGCGCGCCCTCATCATCGCAGCTCAAGACGAAGAAATCGTGCCGGTCCTCGCCGCCCTACGCGCCGAACCTTTCTGCGCCACCACCCCGGCCACCGCCGAATCCCTCCAGTCCATCTTCCCCACCGAGCTACGCGGGGCATCCGGCGTGAACGTACCCACCAACCTCGGCCCGATGCTTTGCCTGCGCACCGGCATCGGCCTGGTCGCCACCGCGAGCGCGCTCGGCTGGGCACTGTCACGCTACCGCCCCGAGGTCATCATTTCGGCCGGGTCCGCCGGCGGCCTGGCTGCTGATATCCGGGTGGGCGACGTCGTCGCCGGAACCCGCTACCGCTACGGCCGCGCGGACGCAACCGTCTTCGGCTACGCACCGGGGCAAGTTCCCGGCGCACCCGAATTCTTCGAAGGCGACGCCGCCCTCCTCGCCGCGGTCCCGGACAATGCGCGGCGCGGCGAAGTCCTCTCCTCCGACGCTTTCGTCACGGCCGCGAACGTGGAAGATACCCGCACCCGTTTCCCGGACGCCCTGCTCACCGATATGGAATCGACCGCCGCCGCGCATACCGCCGCGCTCGCGGGGATTCCCTTCCTCACGATCCGCTCCGCCTCGGATCTATGCGGCCCGCAGGCCGGGATCGACTATCACATCGGTATCGACGAGGCCGCCGACCTTTCCGCCCGCGCGGTCACGGCCACCCTCGCGCGCCTGGCGGAGACTTCGCCGTGGCACGGCACCGCCACGGGCGGCGCACGCGCTCGCAGCTTGCCGCCGCGTTTCTCGCACCTCGCCCTCGAGGCCGCGATTCTTTACGTTTTCGGCCGTGTTCACACCACTGAGGGCGACGACGCCGCGGCGCCCGTCGCCCCACTTGACGCGGAGATGGTTGCGGATGTGCGCAGGGCGCTCGGGGATTCCGCGCTGGACGCGGACGAGGTGCTCGCGTGCATTGCCCGGGCCCACAGCGCGATTGCGGCCGATCCGCAGCTCACCCTCACGGCAAAGCAGTACGACGCCGAACGCCTAGCCGTCACGGAACTAACAGGAGCGGAATCCGGGCGCGGAAAACTCACCTGGCCGCCCACCTCGCAAACCGTGATCAAGCGTTTCTCCGGATATTGGAACGAAGCGCTCCAGGCGGTCGGGCTGGCGGTGAGTAGCGGGCGCAAGCGCGGTGCTTTGAAATTCACCACCCAGGATTATGTGGATGCCTTGCGCAGCCACGCTATCGCGGCGCGGCGCAATGGCAAGAACGTCAGCTACAACGGGTATGTGGAGTGGCTGGCCGATTCGGGTAACCAGGGCACCTATCCCTCCGGGGCCGCGATTCGCCAGCGCTTTGGTTCGTGGTCCGCGGCGCTGGCCGAAGCAGGGATTAGTTAACCGGCGCGATCGCCCGTCATGGCCCGGCCCCGTTGCCGTAACGGGGCCGGGCCGCTCGCGTTGCGCGGCGGACGTGCGGCGCGGCGCGCGGCGCGCTTAGTACACCTCGGTAGCGCCGATCTGGTCGAGCATCCACGCTACCTCTTCGGCACGCTCCCTCCAGGCGTCATAGCGCCCGGTTTTCCCGGCGTGCCCGGCAACCATTTCGATGCGCTCCAGAATGGGGCGCTCCGGGCTGGGCTTGGTTTTTTCACGCAGCACCTGGACCCACTTCGTGGGCTCCACGTAGAGCACCCGAATATCGTTGAGGGACGTGGTGGCCAACACCGCCGGATACTCCACGCCTTCGCGCACATTCTCCACCGGGCTGTACTCCTTCATATAGGCGTATACCTCCGGGGAGACCACCGGGTTGCCCCATTCTTCCCATTCGCCCACCGTCAGCGGGAGTTCCGGTTTGAGGATCGTGGTCAGCGCATCCACGAAAGGCACCGCGGCATGCACGGCTCGGAAAAGTTCGGGGGCCTGGTTGATCGCCGCACCGATGAGCAAACCACCGGCGCTGCCGCCTTCCGCCACGAGGCGATCAGGTGCCACCCAGCCGGAGTCGATAAGCCACCGCGCCGAGTCCACGAAATCGTTAAATGTGTTTTTCTTGCGGAGGAGTTTGCCGTCGTCGTACCACCGGCGCCCCAGTTCACCGCCGCCGCGGATATGCGACCACCCGATCACGACACCGCGATCCAGCAAGCTCAGGCGGTAAATGGAGAAATAGGGCTCATTCGACACTTCGTAACTGCCGTAACCGTAGAGGTAGCCGGGGTTGGTGCCGTCCGGGTGGATATCGGCGCGGCGCACCACTGTGAGTGGGATCCCCACGCCATCGCGAGCGGTCACCCACACCGCGTCCTGGGTGTAGAGCGAAGGATCGTAGCCGGGAATATCGAGGGTGCGCAGGACCTCAATATCGCCGGTGCGCGGGTCGAATGCCTTCTGGGTGGGCGGCTCCAGGATGGACTGCTCGGTGAAGACCACCCGGGAGGTGAACCAATTGCCCTCCGGATAGGTTTCCACGAAGCTGCCCTCGCCGGTGGGGATGGCCACCGGGGCGCACCAGCCGTGGTGGGTGGGCGCCGCGGCCGGCGTTACCGCCGCCGGTTGGGTGGGCGCCGCGGTGGCGGCGTCGTCGTTCCCGGAAACGGACGCGGCAACGGAGGTGACCGCTGCGGGCGGCGTCGAACCGATAGCACTGGCGGCAGAAAGTGGACGCTCCCGGCGCATGACCCGCAGCTGCGTTTGGCCTTCGGAGCGCATTGAAATAACGGCGTGGCCGGCGTAGGCCTCCACGTAATCGACGCGCTCGCCTTCCTCGGGCACGAAAACAGGATCCCACTCTTCCGGGGTGGAGGTGCGCAGCGGCGCGGAAGCCACCTCGAAATCAGGGCGGTTGGCGTTGTGGACGATAAGGACCTGGTCGCCGGCCGGTTCGGCGGTGTATTCCAGGCCCTCGCGGCGGTCGAGGATCTTGACGCGCTGCTCAATATTTTCCGTGGAAATGAACCGCACATCCGAAGAGGTCACCGAGGCGGAACGGATAATAATCCACTTGCCGTTGCGGGATTGTTCGTGGTCGACGGAGAAACGCTCGTCGTTTTCTTGGAAGAGGACCGTATCGTTGAAATCGCCGATGCGATGGAGGTTGACCTGCCACTGGCGCCAGGAATCATCCACGCGAGAATATGCGACCGCGCTGGAATCGGCCGTCCAGGCCAGGCCGTAGCCGATATCGCGCACCGAATCGTCCACGATCTGGCCGGTTTCGATATCGAAAATACGCAGGGTGAAATGCTCATCGCCGGTGAAATCCACGCTCATGGCGCCGAGCTTGCCGTCCGGGGAGGGCATGAATCCGCCGCAGAGGAAGAATTCTTCCCCGAGCGCGAGCTCGTTGCCGTCCCACACCGGGAATTCCGGGAAGGACGTGTTGAGATCCGGGCGGGTGGTGCCGCGCGCGGGGGTGCGGAACATCGCCGGATACTGCCGGTCCTGGAAAGTGCGCCGGTAGTACCACCAGTCTCCCACCCGGTAAGGAAGAGCGCGGTCAGCTTCCTTGGTGCGCGCCTTGAATTCGGCCACGAGGTTATCGCGTAGATCGCCAAGCCCCGCGGTTTGCTCCCGGAAATAGGCGTTTTCAGCGTCGAGGAGCGCGCGGACATCCGGATCGGATTTATCGCGCAGCCACTCGTAGTTATCCACGTAAGTATCGCCGTGGAAAGTGCGTTCGGTGGGGATCTTCTTCGCAATCGGGCCGATAGTCATGGAGGGATTCTACTGGAGATGAGGGTGTTGGTGCGCGGGGTGGTTGGTGGGCGCGGGCGGAAGGGAGCGGGATTCTCACGAACCTCAGCAATCACACCAGCACCTGGGGAGGTGGTATGTGTTGTCCGAGGTGTACTTCGCATGTACGACATCCGTAGTACATCTCAGAAAAACGACCTGCCCCCACCGGCCGGGAAGGCCGGGCGCCGGGGAATGCCTCAGGATGCAAATTGCGGACCATCGGGATCTTGTAGTGCAAGCCCAGAACAGAAATCCGGCCAAAATAGTGCGTAGATTTGCATCCTGTTGCGGGCCATCCGTTGAACCTTCATTCACTCGAGCTTTGAACGTTATCAGCCGTGGAGCCAAAGCGCTCCTGCGCCTCCACGTTCAGCGGAGAAAACGAGGACCGGCCCTGGACTGCTCCGGGGAGCAGCGGAACCGGTCTTGGTGATGTACAGCCTAGCAAATTTGATTTGCGAAAACCAGAATCCTGGATTCTAGGAATCTAGGCACTTTCACTTATTTGCGAAATAAATCATTGTGCGAGCCTGTTCGCTGAAAGTAAGCCACTCCCCCAACAGTCTTCCAAATAACAAGCCAGTCGCCCGCATTGGCGACATGGCACTCATTACTTCCGTCCCACTCACCAGAGAGCCTATGCATCCGATGCCGACGTTTCAAAGCCTCGGTGGATTCCTGAGTATTATCCAAAATCAGGTCAATTACAGCTTCGAGTTCTTTTAGGTCCCGACGTTGTTTCAGTACCCTTTTCTTCACGTCACGACTGAAAGCGGAAGTAAACTTCGCCTCCAAACGCTTCATTACGACAGAGCCGCTTCAATCAGGTCACGACTAGTTGAGTAGCTCTTACCGTTGCCGGACGCGATCATTTCCTCAGTTTCCCTAATAGCCCGAAGACTTTCCTCATTGGGCCGCTGATAGTCAAAAGAAATAGGAATGGAATTGGTGTAGACCATTTCCGTAAAGAAGGCACGCACAACGGATGACAAATCTAATCCGTAACGCTCAACAACCTTCGCGACAGCGTCCTTCAGGGCACTGTCAATCCGAATAGTTAACGTACTTGCAGACATAACTCCCCACCGTTTCATACTTACAAAAACCACATAGTGTAAGTGCATAATACGATTATCGTACCTACAGAATAGTGGAGATGTATGTGCTCGACAAGAGTGGGCTAGCGGCGGGAAAACTCGCGGGAGCGGGCGACGGCGAGGGAGTCCACCAGCTCGTTGGCGGCATCGCCGGCGTGGCCCTTGACCCACTCCACTTCGGTGCGGCCGGTGCGGGCCTCGTAAAGATTAAGGAGGCGCTCGACGAGATCGCGGTTCTTCACCGGTTTGCCGTCCGCCTTCTTCCAGCCCTTCGCGCGCCAACCGCGCGCCCACTTCGTCATCACATTAATGACGTACTGCGAATCAGCACGAATAAGCAGCGGCGCCTGGGGGCCGTGCTGGGCCGCCACATATTCCAAACCCTCGATAAGCGCCGTCAGCTCCATAATATTATTCGTGGTGCGGGCCGCGCCTCCGCTGTTCCGCGCCCCGCTGAGCTGCTCCACCCAGGCCCAGCCGCCCGGCCCCGGATTCCCCGAACATGCCCCATCGGTAGCAAGCACCGCGGCAAAACCCGGGCGTGGGCTGCCAACCGGGATACCGCCCCCGGCCGCCAGGGCCGGAGCGGGAGTGGCTGCGGCGGCGTCGTACCCCCCAAGCTCATCGTCATCCACGCCCGCGAGCGGCAACAAACCCTGCACCTCGTTATCCACAGCCTCCACGGCACCAATACCGCTCGCATCCGTATCCACAACCGCGCGCAGCAAGCGCTCGGAATCCGCGTGCCACAGCGCCCCGCTTTCGCGCCCCACATCAGCTAAACCGTGGCGGGAAGCGAGTGGGGAGGGTGCGGCGCCGTCGGCCAAACCTAAAAGTTCGAGGACGGCGAGGGCAGTGAAGGTATCCGTGCCGCAACGTTCGGCCAATTCAGCGGTTGTTAACCAGGTTGTCATAGCTTTAGGTTAGCGTGCCGGGCGGCGCGGCCACGCATTCCCGGGGATACCGCGAAGTTATCCACAGGAGCAGGCGCGGGCGCACGCGGCCACGAGCCCTGTGCATACGCACACGAAAACCGCTCCTGCCCGGTACCCTTGTACTAGGGAACCCTGTTCGGACCCAGAATAAGGAGAATAATGCTCAACCTAGCTGAATATCGCGACGCCCTGAAGCTCGACGACGAGTGGCCCGCGCCCGCCGCCTCGAAGCGCACCGACCGGGAACTTTTTGAGGTTGCCTTCGGCGGCCTGGAAGGTAACCTGGCGAAAATGACCGACCGGGAGCTCTTCACCGAACTCAACCACCGCCTCATCCAGCGCGATCCTGAAGAAGTCAGCGAGGAGGTCTCGCGCGCAATTGACGTGCTGCTCTACCGGCTGTCCGGGTACCTGGGGCGCACCGAGGCCCGCCACCTGGCTCGTATTTCTGACATGATGCCGGAATCCGAATACCCGGCCCGGGATAAGACCGTGATTTGGCGCGGGGATGCGCGGGAACTCGTGGTGGACGCGGTGGTCAACGGGGCGCGCCCCAACCTGCTGGGCTACCGCGATTACAATAAGCCCTCCATTGACCAGGCCATTCACGGCCAGGCCGGCCCGTGGCTGCGCAATGACTGCGCCACGCTGTACTCGATGTCTGATCGCGAACTGGAACCGGGCGAAGCGGCGCTCACCCGCGGGTATCGCCTGCCGGCGCGCTACGTGCTCCACACCCTGCCGCCCACGGTGGAAGGTGAAGTCACCGATGCGGATCGCGCGGCGCTGGCCAGCTGCTACACCCGCTGCCTCGACCTGGCTTCGGAAAAGGGCGATATTACTTCGGTATCCTTCTGCTCGCTGGCCACCGGCCATTCGCATTTCCCCTTCGCGGAAGCCACGCGGATCGCGCTGGATACCGTGGCGCAATGGCTGCACCAGAATCCGCGCTCGAATGTGAATCTGGTGGTCTTTGATATCTTCGCTGATGAAGATGCGGAACATTTCGTGCGCACGATTGAGCGCTGGGTGGAGGAATAATGAGCCAGGGAACTCCTGACTCCGTGGATCGCGGCCAATCTGGGTTCCAGGGTCAGTACGGTACGCCCGCAGCGGCGGGTTCGGATCCCGCCGCCCCGGCGTGGCCGCCTTCCACACCTCCCGCGCCTGCTGGGGAAGAAGAACAGCATCCCAGCAGCCGCGGATTCTGGGTGATGATCACCGTGCTGGCGATTATTGCCCTGGTGGTTTTCGCGGTGCTGCTCACCCTCGGTTCGTCCAACGGGCGTTTCGGGGGCAGCGCCGCGCCGCATCCCACCGCAACAGCTACCGCGCCGGCCACTCCCGGTGCAGGCGGCGCGGGGCAAGACGCTCCGGGCCAGGGCGGGCCTGGATCCCTCCCGAATACCACGCCCGGACCCGTTGAGACGCGCTACACCCAGCTCGCCACGGAGCGTGGCTGGGTTGCCGGTCAGGATTACATTCCCACCCAGCCCGATGAGATTCGCACCCAGCTCCAGGCCCTGCCTCAGCTGGAAACTGCCTCCGGGCAAACCGCCGGGGACCCGAAGGCCCCCGTGCACGTCACGATCTACTCTGATTACGCTTGCAGTTTCTGCAATAAACTCCACGCCGAATCCGTACCGCAGCTCCTGGAGCTGGCCAAAAAGGGCGATATTTACCTCGCGTACGTGCAGGTGCCGATCTTCAAAGACACCGTGTCCAGTGATCGCGCAGCCGCCGCCGCACACGCGGCCGGATTGCAGGGCAAGTTCTGGGAGTATTCTTCTCTTCTTTTCGACGGCGCAGCTGCCGCCGGCCACGACCCTGACAAAGCACCGTCGATGTTCTCCGATGAGAACCTCGATGCTTACGCCACTCAGCTGGGCTTGGACGTAGAGGCTTTCCGGGCCGCGCGTGACAGCGCGGAAACCACCAGCTTCATTGCCGCCCAGGAATCCCTGGGGCTAGAAACCCTGGGGTTGCGCGGCACCCCCGCGATTATTATCAACGGCACCGCGAGCACCGGCTACCAGCCACTCACCGCAATCACCAATACGATTGAGCTCGAAAAAGCGCTGGTAGACGCGGCGGGTTCGGTGGACTAAGCCAAGCTACACTTAACGAAAGCATCATAAACAACTGATAGAAAACGGAGTATCCGTGGTACGTGCCCGACGCTAAGCCTTCCCCTTCCGGCGAGGCTGCGCTCTAGTCATACACGGCGTCTCGGTAGCTAACCGAGACGCTCCGTTTGGGTACCCTGCGAGCTCGGCCTCTCCGGTATGCACATTCACCAAGGCAGTCTTTGCATATTTTGGAGGTAAGCGTTCATGGATACCCCTATCCTCGAAGCTATCGGGGTAGAAAAAATCTACCCAAAGAAATCAACACCGGCCCTGACCGGCGTTAACCTTTCCCTGCACCCGGGTGAACTGGTTGCCGTTATCGGCCATAACGGAGCGGGAAAATCCACGCTCTTCGATATTCTGGGCGGGCTTATCACGCCCACCCACGGCACGGTCACCAACTCCGTGGCTGAAAGCGCTATCGGCTGGTGCCCGCAGCGCGAAATCATCGACTGGTCCCTCACCGTCACCCAGAATATTCTTTTGGGTCTCGACCTGCGGGTGGGCCGTTGGCATCGCCGCGCCGATATTGAGGGAATTGCGGAGGTTTTGGGCCTCTCGCAGCTCCTTGACCGCACCGCGGAAACTCTCTCCGGCGGGGAATTGCGCCGCACCCAAATCGCCCGCGCAATTATCGGCAACCCCAGCCTCATGATTCTCGACGAGCCAACCACCGGCCTGGATCCCGCCGGCATCGACACCGTGTTCAGCTACCTGCGCTCTCGGGTGGAGGAAGGGCGAACCGTGCTGGTTAGCACGCACGAAACCTCGAAGTTTTCCGAGTACTGCACCCGGGTTATCGCTCTGCGCGGCGGTCGCATTATTGCCGATATGCCGGCCACGCGGTTCATGGCCCATTGCCCCGCCAGCACCGACCTGTGGGAAGCCCTCAAGGCATTCGAGGCCCTCGAATCACCCATGAATCCGGAAGCCGCTGCAGCCACAGAAGCAGAAGAAGGAACCCCGCGCCCATGAAAAAATCACTTATTCTCACTAAGTACCATATTGCTTCCCTGTGGAATTGGCGCGGCGTTTACCTCGGCCGCATCGTCGAACCACTGGCTTATTTCGTTTTTCTAGTTGTCGGCATTTCCGGAATGCTCGGCAGCACCCAGAGCGGGAATTACCTCAGCTACGCCTTCACGGGCATCGTCTGCCTGCTCACGTTCCGCGCTTTCGGCTACACCTCTTCCGACGTCGCCAATGACAGAAAGTGGGGCGTCTACGCGATTTTCATGATGCAGGGCGGGAAGGTGTGGACGTATCTCGCCTCGATTTTCGCGGTGATTTCCCTGGTGTTCCTCGTGCAAGTCGCCGCGGTCACGCTCGCTTACCTGGGTCTATCGTTCGCGGGCGGAACCAGCGTAAACGCCACCGCGCTCCTTTCGGGAACGTTCATTGCCCTCCTGGTTGTGTGGGGCTGGGTGAGCCTCGGAGCGGCGGTGGGCGCCCTGGTGAACAGCTACGCGGCGCGCGATATGCTCGCCACGTTCACCACGCTGCCGGTGGTCCTCTCCGCCCCACTGTTCTACGAGCTCAGCTCCGCGCCCACGTACCTCCAGGTCATCGCGCGCTGCAACCCACTCACGTATCACGTGCAGTGGATGCGCGCACCGGCGGCTGCGGATATCGTGTACGCGCTTCTCTGGGTTGGAACGACGACGGCGCTAGCCCGCTACGCCCTCAGCCGCGCAGATAGGCTCAGCTCCGAGCGGTAACCTCCCCGGCCCGGCGGCGCGGGCGTGCACGAAAATTCCGTAGGGTATATGCAAAACTCGTATGCTCGCCTAGGCTGGAGAATGCGGAGCTTGAAAAGGTTCTGCATCCGTCCAGCAAAGGAGGTGCCCCATGATTATCCGAGGAAGCTACACCAGTCTTGAACAGGTCCTTGCCCGCCAGAACGCCATTTTGGACGAGCTACGCACAACCCGCGAAGATTACAACGAGCGCGCCGAAAACTACTGGATGAACGACAAAGAAGCCGCCTTACGCCCCGAATTCGAGGCCCTCGAATGGTTCGCCGAAATGTACCAGAAGGACAGCGAGAAAGCGCACGAACTTGTGTGAACCAGCAGCTCTCGGTGAGAACGTCCAGAACTTCTCCGAGCAGATCACACGCATTGGCAGGCTCTTCGATCCAGAATTTCAGCTTATTGTCGACGACGCGAAGCTGTCGCGGGAAGATATCAGGCGGATGCAGGGAAATATCTGCATCCGCCTGAGCCACATGAATGTCTACCTTGGCGTGGACTACAGCCTCTTCTTATCTCACCCGTGGAACTATCTAACCGTAGCCAAATCCAGCTTCATCCTCCGTATACATTCACAGAAAAACGAACCCTTGATCCGATGGGACTATGTGCGTGAACCTCGGTCAAAAGATATCCCATGCTCACATATCCAAATCCACGCACACCGCGATGCTTGGACACATGCAATGCTCGATGGTGGCGCTTCACTTCGTGCTCAAAAACGAAAGACTCTCGAGGGGAGAACACCGCCCGTTTCAGAACTCCATATTCCTCTCGGTTCCAAAAGGTTCCGCCCCTGTCTAGAAGACGTTCTTCTGTTCCTTATCAATGAGTTCGGCGCACAGTGTCAGTCCGGCACCGAAGTTATCCTCAAGAAGAACCTCACCGAATGGGAGAAAATTCAAGCGTGCGCTGTTGTGCGTGAACATACGAGCGAAGCTATAACGGTTCTGGAACAAATGGGATGGACTGTACAGCGGGCCTAGACTCTCGGCACGGAAGCGCCCGCTTACCAGATCGTCTATCACGTGTTTATTCGGCCGCAGCCTCGCCCGCGAAGGCGGCCCGGGCTGTTTCCACGAATACCTCACCAGCCCGCCCCAAGCATGCCTGCCTGCTCCACGCCAACACACACCGCAAACCAACAAGCCAATCAAGGGGCACAAACACCAAACCACAACCACCACCAGAATTCGAAGCCCCGATCATACCCACATTCTCCGCAACCGTATTCTCCAAGACGATAGCCTCACCAACCCCGGCCTCAACCATGCGGCAAGCCACCCGCCCACTCCCATACCGACCCACCACATCCAACTGGTTTTCCTTATCCAACCAATACCCCAACTCCCGACTACCCTCGTGCGGCAATACCAACGCCCGCTTCGTAATATCAGCACGCCGCACCGACTCGCGCCCCGCCAGATCACTACCAGCCCTAACCAGGAGTCCCCACCGATCCTCACCCGGCAAGCTCAGGGTCTCCCACGCAGCACACTCCCACGAAGCATCCAACACCGCGAAAGACACCCCGCCCTCACTAAGCATGCGAACCGCTTGCTCCCGCCCACACGCCTCTACCTCGAAACTAATCCCCGGATACTCCCGCCGCACCCGCCCCATAACACTCGCGAGACTCTCCAGGGCACTGGACTCGCGTCCCACAATCACGATACGACCTTGTGGGTCATCCACACTGTCTCGTATCTCGCTCACGGTTTTATCCACCAACCCAAGAATCTGGATAGAACGCTCCACCAGATGCCAGCCCGCAGCCGTGAGCTCGCTGCCCCGCCCGGCTCTTTGGGTGAGCCGGTAGCCCACTTCTTCTTCTAACAACTGGATACGTTTCACAACCGCCGCAGTAGTACACCCACATTGGCGGGCTACCGCGTCCATTGTCCCCAGCCTCGAATACGATACGAGGGTTTCTAATAACTCAAGCCTCACCACAACACCCCAACGCAACGAAAAATGCACGCCCAGCGCAGCCACAACTGCATGGCTAGCGCAATGGAAATAAGTAGGGGTGGTAGGTAAACCAGTTTCGTACATTCACCTACCACCCCCAGCCCCCTACACATTGGCGGGGCTAGCCGACATGGCTCTTATTTTGTTTAGTTACGACGACGCCGCCACGCCATCAGCCCACCAGCCAACACAAGCAGACCAGCCAGTCCAGCCATGCCCGTCGTATGAGCACCAGTAACCGGCAGGGCCTTGGTGACTGTCTTGGGTTTGCCGATCTTCACGGTAAACGAATCCAATTCTTTACCCTTACCGTCATTGACCGTGATAGTGATCTTCTCACCAGGCTTCACGCCCTCATTCGGGGTAACCGTAATAGACCCATCCGGGTTGAGTGTTGCCGTGCCGGGGCCGTTCACTGTCACCGTGCTACCGGGCGGAACGTCCCCGCCCTTGTTAGGCACAGTGATCTTCTTACCCGGACCCGTGATCGTATCGTCCCAATCCGGGCCGGGTGCCGGCTCCGTAATCGTCACAGTGATGTTATCGAGGGGGTTGCCTACCTTATCGACAACCTTCACCGTGATCTTCTCACCAGGCGCCGCTCCCTCACCCGGCGTGACAGTAATACTGCCGTCAGGGTTCAAGACTGCGGTCCCCGGACCAGTCACTTCGGTCTTTGTGCCCTCAGGCACCTCGCCCTTCTTCTTTTCAACAGTTACCGGGGTGTCCGGGGTCGTGGTCGTATCATCCCAGTCCGGGGTATCAATCACCTTCACCGGCACGCTAACAACCGGCTTATCGGGTGTCGGGTATTTAGGTGTCACCTCGACAGGCGGGGTCAGCAGACCAGGCGTCTTACCCTCAGGAACAGTGATCGTGACCTTACAATCCTTATCCACCGTAATGGTTACTCCGTCAGCGCGCGTGATCGGGCCGGTCGGTTCACACTGGGCCGGGTTATCGGGCCCGTTAATCGGATCAATAGTCACGCTCCCGTTCGGGGGAACAGGAGTCGGATCCGGATAGACCGGTACGCCGGTGCCGGCCATACACACCTTCACCTCGTCCTCGTTCATATCCCGAACCTGAGACTCAGTCTTAGTAGTAGCATTCTCCGGATCCAGAACCCACTTCTTAGCCGCGGTATCCCACTTATACGGCGTGGTTGTCACGGTCCGGGTCTGAGTGACCTTGCGAGTCTGGCAATCCTTCGCGCCCGCGTCTGTCGAGTCCACCCATTCGGTTTCTTCGACCTTGAGACCGGGGTTCACGGTGCATTCTTGCAACTCGCTATCCGTCATATCCCGAACCTGAGTCTCAGTCACGACCCGGGCCTTGTCGGTATCCGCCACCCATGCCTTGGTCTCAGCATCCCACTTATGCGGGGTTGTGGTCACCGTGCGAGTTTGTTTGACCTTGCCGGTCTGGCAGTCCTTCGCGCCCGCGTCGGTCGAGTCAATCCATTCCGTGGTCTTTACATCATCGGCGGGAGCAGGCGTGCAGACCTGAAGCTCCGCGTCAGTCATATCCCGAACCTGAGTCTCCGTGCTAGTTACAGCCTTCTCAGTATCAAGAACCCACTTCTTGGTAGCCGCATCCCACCTATAGGGAGTGGTTGTTACGGTCCGGGTTTGGGTCACCTTGCCGGTCTGGCAGTCCTTCGCGCCCGCATCGGTCGAGTCAACCCACTCGGCGTTGTCGATCTTGTCAGCAGGCTTGGGGCTACAGACCTGAAGCTCAGCGTCGTTCATATCCCGGGTTTGGGTCTCGGTTGTTGTTACTGCGTTTTCGGTGTCCAGCACATACTCGTGAGCCACGGTGTCCCACTTGTAGGGGGTTGTGGTCTTCGAGCGAGTTTGTGTCACCTTACCTGTGGCGCAATCCTTCGCACCCTCCTCGCTGCTGTCGATCCATTCGGTGGTATCGATCTTGTCGGCGGGGCGAATCGCGCAAGCCATGAGTTCCGTATCGTTCATGGGCCGGGTTTGAGTCTCAGACTCAACCTTCACCTTATCCACATCCAAAACCCACGTCTTAGAGACCGTGTCCCACTTATAGGGCGTAGTCGTCTTGCTGCGAGTCTGCGAGACGGTCTTAGCAGCGCAGTTCTTCGCATCGCTACCGGTCCCGTCCACCCACTCGGCTGTCTTGACGTCATCAGCGGGCTTGGGGGTACAAACCTGAAGCTCACTATCGGTCATATCCCGAGTCTGAGTCTGAGTTTCAACCTTCGCGTTGTCCGGGTCGGCAACCCAGGTCTTCGAGGCCGCGTCCCACTTGTGCGGGGTCGTGGTCACGGTGCGAGTCTGGGTTACCTGCTTCGTGTCACAATCCTTGGCATTCTGGTCGGTCGCATCCTCCCACGCGCCCTCGGTCACTACAGGTTCCGGGGCAGGTGTACGAACATACACGCTAATCGGAGTAGCCTTTTCGAAATCAACACTGCCACTAGCAGTCGTGAAGACACCCGCAGTAAACGAGGTAGCCACGTCACCAACCTGATTAGCGGTGACGCTCACGGGCAGGGTGCCGGTAGCAGTAGACGCCAGGCTACCGGTAGAAACCTTCACAGCCGTCACAGCCGCCGGGTCCGCCGGGCAGTCCGACCACGAGAGAGTCTTGCCGGATTTATCTGCCGTGAGAGCAGTCGTCATTTCGGTGCGGTCTTGGGTCGTGCATTGGACGCTCGCACCGTCCGACGGGGCACCAACGGATGCAAGAGTCACGTTCTCGGGAACCTGCCACACCAGCTCACCCGTGGCATTACCGGTGGTGGCGTTACCCCACGAGAGAGTGAACGGAATCGTTGCCGTGCCATTCTCCAGCGTCACCACATTGTCCGGGGCACTGGTAGAAACAGACGCGGTTACCTGTTCGGTCATGCCGGTAACAAAGGAAGCTTTCGTGGTGCGACGCTCGATGATTACGTCCTTGAACTGCTCGGATTCAAGAACGACGGTGGCTTCGATAGTTGCCGGGGACTTCGTGACGATCTGAACTTGCAGTGCTTTCGGATCAGTAAACCCAGCAGCATTCCACGAAACAGAACGCCCATCCTCCGAGATTGTCCCACCGGCAGGATCCGTCACCTTCACTCCCTCGGGCAGGGAAACCTTGATCGTGCCATCGGTGAGGTTCTTCGCGTTGGCTTTCACAGTCAACGTATTCGTATCCCCGAACACCGCCTGCGCAGAACCCCACAACGCTTCAAGACGATACGAACCCGACACCGCCGTCAACCAGGATCTCGTGCCGTAGCCAGCCTGGTACTCGGGTTTATTGTTGATATTGACGATGGTGCCGTCAGTTTTCTTCACGTAGTTCCGCGACTTCACATAAAGCTTCGTACCATCGGCGATAACTGATTCTTCCGGGCGCTGCACCTGGAACCTGATGATAGATGAATCACCGTGGTAATGCTTGATCTTGTCCATGTGTTTGATGCGAACAGCCCGAACCTTAGAATAATCACTCGGGCTAGTCACCCACTGGCTATTGCCATCCTCTGGGAATCCGCAATCGAAACTATCGGCAAGGGTATCTTCCGTACCGACATAGAATTCCGGGATGCCGTTGGGTCCTAGATTTTGATGCGTCCAATTCTTTACGGAGCCGGGTACAAAGCGTATTTCTTCAGGGTTCAGGCTCACACACTGCCCATACGTGCCACCGTAGAATTCGCCTGGACGATTAAAACCAGATCCCCAGCCGATTTCACGTGTCTGGCCGGGCATGATGGTAGCACCTGGTTCGTAGTGCCGACCCAAACCATTGAACCATGGATTATCCATCCATACGTTAGCCAAGCCAGCATTAACAACCGTGCCCTCGCCTGCGGGAGTGGTGGCGGTAATCGGCTGGTTACTCATACTGGTAGCACTCAGCGTGGCTTCACTATAAGTGAGTTTTTTCGTACCACTAGGATCATTATTCTCAGTCGTCCACTGCGCAGGAACCGCTACTCGTATACATGTACCATTCAGGTAATTCTCACTCCACGGGGTATCGATCTGAGTGCGGGTCGGCCACGATGACGCAGTTAAATCAGCGCCCTTAATATTTATGTTTAGCGTCTTCGCGGCTTTGTCGTAAGACGCCTCGCATTTACCGTTGTTCCGGTACGAATTATTTTCACTACCAAGGCGACCCGCAGGTCTCAAGCTCCCGGTTTCCCCTTCGCAGTCGACAAAGCTACCTTCGGGAAGATCAATTGGCATAGTGATGGTATAGTCACCAGTCAAGGCTTCGAGGCCTTTTTGAACACCAGCTGCAGGGCGGTTAGCGGTCACGTTAAAATAGAAGGACCCGTAAAGATACTTATTATCGTCTTTCTCGAAAGCGGTCCAGATGTCACCCGAAGAATTCCTTGCCAGTCCGTAGCCCTCGGCCTTTGCCGACACCGTTGTCGACACCGTATTCGACGTAGCACCACCAGCCCTGAACTGAAGCGGAATAACCGAACCATTCGCGGCCCGGCGCACAAACACCTTCACCGCACTCTTCACGGACTGACCTGCCTTACCCGTGAGTTCACAGCGCAAAGAATTCTTAGACTTATATGTCAGATCGGTGGTGATAGCCTTGCCGGCATTCTTACAAAACGAATCAGAACCCGGAGCAAACTCCACACCAGCAGGCAACTCCGCCTCAAGCGTATAGTCACCATCCTTGGTGACCTGCCACGACACCTCATAATCAACAGTATCCAGCGAACGCACAACCCCATTCTTCGGGCCCGTATCCTTACCGGGGCCCTCTTCCTGGCTGAAGTCGGGGGTACCATCAGCCACAACCGCGACCGCAAGGTCCTTCACCATATGCTCGGCCGCAAAGCTATAAGACGCTACCCCCCCCCGTCACAACAGCGAGCGCAGCAACAGACGCTGCAACCCGTTTCCCAATCTTGAACATCAAGACAAACCTTTCCCAGAAACACCAAGCACCAAGCTTGATTAGAATCCAACCAACACCAAGAAAACCGCGAAAAACCAAGCCCTCCCGGCAATCCCTATCTGTTGGCGCGTGAAACAACCACCACTCAGTGGCCTTCAATCACATACCTTAACCGATTTTCTTGCATATTTGTTAAGCGATAGACACCACTATTCACCCGCTGCCGCCCACACTACCGCCATAACTACTACTCACAAGCCGCTGACCTGCATCTTTACACATTTGATATGCGCATAAGGGCTCCGGGACTGCAGCCTTACCCACCTACACTTCCGGCACATCAACCGCCTGCCACATCTCCCACAGCCGGGCGTATTCCCCGCCGCGTTCGACCAGCTCATCGTGGCTGCCCAGCTCAGCAACCCGCCCGTCGATCATCACGGCCACCCGGTCCGCGGAATGCGCGCTATACAACCGGTGCGCGATGGAAATAACGGTGCGCCCTTCCAATACCCGGGCCAGGGCACGCTCCGCCGAACGCGCCGCATTCGGATCCAGCATCGCGGTGGCCTCGTCCAAAATAAGGATCTGCGGGTCCAGCACAATAATGCGGGCCAGCGCCAATTGCTGGGCCTGCGCGGGTGACAGCTCGCGAGCCCCGCCCGCCAGGCGCTCCTCCAAAGGCAGATCCAGTTCCACCGCCGCGAGCGCGGCCCGCATTTCCTCCTCGCTGGCATCCGCGCGAGCCATGCGCAGATTATCGGCCACCGTTCCCACGAACACATGGTGCTCCTGCGTCACCAGCGACACCGTGGTATGCAGGTGATCCTCCCGGATCCGGGAAGCATCCACCCCACCAATCCGCACCGTTCCCGATTCGGGGCGGTTAATTCCGGCGATCAGCCGGGCCAGCGTGGATTTCCCGGCCCCGGACGGCCCCACAATCGCCAGGTGCTCCCCGCTGCGCACCTCCAGATCCACGCCCTTAAGCGCGTAGGCGCGTGGCTCGCTGGGCCGGGCGTCGTCGTTAATGGTGCGGCCGTAACAGAAACGCACCCCGCGCAATTCAACATCGGTTCCACGCGGTACGTCGGGGCGCAACTCCGGCGGCACCGTATCCACCCCGAAAATGCGGGCGAAGGACACCAGGGAATACTGGAGTTCGGTGATGAACCAACCGAGTTCTTCGAGCGGGCCGGCCAGCTGGATCGCGAGCATCGTGACCGTGATGACCTGGCCGAGGGTCGCGGCGCCGCGCGGGATGAGCAGCGCGCCCACCAGGGGCGTGACCAGGACCGGCAGCCACACGGTGAGCGCCACGCCGGCGCGGAACAGCCATACAATCCCCGGGCCGTAGGTTTCCACGCGCACGTGTTCCTCGATGAAGGTGTCCAGGCGCCCGAGGCGCACCCGCCCCAGGTTGAGGGCGTCGACGGTGGTTTTTTGGGTGACGGTTTCGGAAACCGAGCCGGCGAAAGCCGCGCGCACCGCGCTCCCGGACTGGAAAACCGGGACGATGCGGCGCAGGAACCAGCGCACTACCGCCGTGACCAGCGCCGTGAGGAATAGCGTCCAGCCGAGGGCCGGGGCCGCCAAGAGCGCCGCGCCCAGCGAAACGCACACGGTGGTCACCAGCACCACGAGGCTGGAAATTCCGCGTTGGATGAAGAATTGCACGCGGGTGATATCGTCCGTGGTGCGGCCGAGGAGATCGCCGGAGCCGGCGCTTTCCACCAGGTCAAGGGGCAGGTGGGTGATGCCGTGCACCACGCCGTCGCGCAGCTGGGCGAAGACCCGGTTGCCGAAGTATTCCGCGCGCAGATCCGCGAGGAACGTGAACAGCGTATGGACCGCGACCGCCCCGAGCATGAGGGCGATGAGCCCGGCCGCGCGGCTCGCGGCTTCCGGGTGGCCGGCGATATCGATGGCGCGGCCGATCACGATGGGTGAAATGACGGCCGCGACGGCTGCCACTAATTGCAGGCCGACGACCAGGCTGAATTCGCCCAGGCGCCCGCGGACAATGCGCGCCAGGGCACGCACGGAAAAACGGCGCGATGCGATGGGAAGGATCATGCCAGCTCCTCTCCGGGTTGCGGGGTTTTCGCGGCGGCGCGGTTTGCGGCGGCGGGCCGTGCCGCGAATCCGGTTTCACCGGGTTGCGGTTCTTCTCCGGTTTCCCGCACCACGATGCGGCGATAGTCCGGGTGGTCGAGTAGGTGCGCGTGCGTGCCGCGCGCGATTTCTTTGCCGTCGCGAATAAGAACGACGACGTCAGCCACCCCCAGCACCAGCGGGGATGCCGAAACGACTACGGTGGTGCGCCCTTTTCGGGCTTGGGATAGGGCCGCGGCGATACGAGCCTCGGTGTGGGAATCCACCGCGGAGGTAGGGTCCACGAGGATGGCGATGTCCGGGTCGCTTGCCAGCAGCCGGGCCAACACCAGGCGTTGGCGCTGGCCACCCGAAACATTGCGGCCGCGCTCGGTGACGGTGCCGTCCAAGCCGCCTAGCGAATCCACGGCATCACGAGCCTGAGCCGTGGCCAGCGCCCAGGTGAGCCGATCATCGGCACTGGTATCCGCCGGGGCATGCTGGTGGCCGGCCTGTCCGCTCGAATAGTCCTCGAAAAGCTGGGCGAGGGTGCGGGCTGGCACCTCCGGGGCGTGCTCGCCCTGGAGGTTTTCGCGTAGAGTGCCAGCGAAAAGATCGGCGACCGGCCCCGAGTAGCGGATATGGGCGCGTAGTTCGTCCAAGGGAATATCCGCGGCGCGGGCTTCGCCCGGGGTGGGCGCTTTGCCGGCGGCGGGCCCTTCGCCCGGCTCACCGTTAGCTGTCGGAGCGGGCCAGCGCAGGCGGATATCGGCGTCGTCGTTCATCCGCGCGAGCCGCGCCGCAATCGCGGTGCCCTCCTCCACGTTCGCGCCCACCACGGCGGTGAAGCGCCCGGCTTCGATGTGCAGCTCCGCCGCGGCGTCGTACAGCGAAACCGCGTGCCAGGCAGGCGGGATCACGGTGCCGGTATCGGGCAGGAGCGGTTCGGCCGCGAGCGCGCGGGTAATTTTCTTGGCGCTCACCCAGGCAGCCACCGCAGTTGCCGCGAAGCTCGCGAACATGATGATGGGCATGGAGAGGATGGCGCAATAGCCGGCGAACGCGAAGAGTTCGCCGGCGGTGAGGTGCCCGCTGAGCAACATACTCACGCCCACCGTCACGATGACCGCCTGGAAAATAAGCGGGCCGCCGTTGGTCACGGTGGACATGAGGGCACGCGACGGGGCGGCGTCGAAACCGGCCTTTTTGACCGCTTCCGATTGTTCGCGGTAGCGCGCATTGTAGTAATCTTCCCCGCCGACGCCGCGCATCACCCGCAGCCCGACCACGCCGTCCGTGGCCAACGTGGTCAGTTTGCCCTGCTCTTCGCGCAACGGTTCACGCCATTTGGCCATGACGCGGGAAATCCAGGAGACAACCGCCATGACCAGGGGCAGACCGATAATCACCGCGAGGCCAAGCGGTACGCTCATCCGCATCATGAGCACCGCCACCAGCCCGAAGGAGAGGAACGACGCAATCGTGGCCGGCGTATTAATGAGCATCGAACCGACCATATAGGTATCCGAGTTGAGCACGGAGACGACGTCACCCGTTTGCATCTCCAGATTGGTGCGGCGCGGGAAAAGCCGGGCGGCGAGGGTGCGCTGCGGATGGATCATTGCCCGCATCCACAGCATATTTTCGGGAATTTCCGTGCAGAGCGTGAGAGCAAGGATAAGAGTGGCGACGACGAAGGATCCTGCCGGAGCGAGGAGCTCGGCGGTGATGCCGTGCTCCAGCCCGGAATCTAGTATTTTCCCGACGAAGTGAATTTGGCTGACGCTGGCCACCGAAGTCAGGCAAGAGATCAGCGTGGTCAGCGCAATCAACCCGGCATTTTCGCGGGTGATGGCGAGGAGGAATGCGAGGGGCTGGTTCGGGTAAGCGTGGATATATTCTTCGGAGAAGCGCAGCGAGCGCGGGCGGAAGGCGGAGAAGCGGGAAATATGCGGGGTGGGTTTTGGGTGCGTGGCGCGTTTCGAAGCGGCGTCGTTTTCAGCGCTTTGGGCGCGCGGATCGGAAGGTGCGTCAGGCGTCGCGGAGGCAGAACGCGTAGCGGATGTGGACGCGGCCGATGGCTGGGTCATGGGATTCCTCGAGATGCTGTGGTTCGAATATTCCGTGGAGGTGGAGCAGAGCACGCAAAAATTGCGGGGGCACGAGGGGGGAGCGCGAGGGCGCCGATGTACCTACCGGTGAGTGTTGCGTGCGTGACCTGGCGTGACTGCCGCGCTTCAACGCGTGGCGCCACGCCGATCTACAGGAATAGTTGAATGCCCATGGGTGGAATCGTAGCACAGAAATTCCGGGCGCCGAGCGCAGCCCCGGTCGGTAGCAGCATGCCCGGAAGCCGAGCGTTCCGCATACCGAGCGCCAGATAAGCCAAGCGTTTCGCGAGTCGAGCGAGCCATAAGCCGGGTGCCCTATGATCCCCCATAACTCGAACCTCAGGATTCACACCAGCACCTGGGGAGTAGGGATGTGTTGTCAGAGCTGTACTTCGCATGTACAACATCCGCAGTACGGAACTAAGTCGAGAGCACCCTCTTGACAAGTGTAGTCTAAAGACTACACTTGACATGTGCAGATTATTTCTAGTAGCACTTTCGAATCTTGGTTGGACAACCTGAAAGATAGACACGCTCGGCGCCGCATCCTGCACGCAATTACCCGATGTGAAGCGCACGGAAAAATGGTAGGAGATATCAAATCCGTAGGTGGGAAGGTCAGCGAGATGAGATTTCACTTCGGTGCTGGCTATCGGGTCTACTACACACAATTCGGCACTGTCACGGTTTTCCTTTTAGCTGGCGGAGATAAATCAAGTCAAGATAAAGACATCCGATTCGCCCGCGAGCTCGCTAAACAAGTACTGGAGGAGCATCTATGAGTAAGGTAACTTTTTCTACATTTGACGCAAGCAAATACCTTGATAGCGAAGAAGCCATTAACGACTACTTAGCCATCGCACTTGAAGATGGTGACACGAAAACTGTACAGCTGGTGCTGCGGGACATTGCGCGCGCACGTGGCATGAGTCAGCTCGCAAAGGACACGGATCTTAACCGTGTCTCCTTGTATAAGTCGCTTTCTAAAGACGGCAATCCATCGTTTGAAACTATCGCAAAAATCATGAAAGCACTTGGGTTGAAACTTACCCTTGCTTCCAGTGCAGCATAATGAAGTATTCCAGTTTTCCATTTAAAAGGACAGGGAAATCGGAGTTGTTCCAAAGGAACACGATAGACCAAAGGTAAAGAACTTCACACGGCCCGCCAGCGAGACACCATGTGTTTTTAGAGCTGTACTTCGCATGTACGACATCCGCAGTACATTCCGGAAAACACATACCAGGTTCGGCGGCCTACGCACTCAACTCCGTCGCGATGACCATTAGTCCTTTTTCCCACACCATTCACAAGCAATACCGTCCCCGTCAGCATCAAGCTCGGGCCCGTAACCAATCTCGTCAGAGCGTAATGGGCGCCCCACGAGGAGACATACCTGCCTGCAATTTTTGTAGTGCACCACGTCCATAACCGCCGAATTCTGAGTCTCCTCTTCTTCATATCCCTGCGAACCATATTCTTCAACAGCCGCATACTGGTCTTGGGAATATTGGTTGCCTTGATATTCGTCTTCTTCGCCAGCAAGATATACCGGACTCCGGTCATCGTGAGTTTCAACATCGGATTGCACAACAGCAACCGGCGTAGGTGATGAACTGGGAGACGCAGTAGCCGGTGGCGTGGAAACCGATCTTGTCGGGGTTGGTTTCGGCGTCGTGCTGCGCCTAGATGGGGTAGCCGAGGGGTGCGGACTCGAATGTGGAGTTTCTAAAGTAGCAGCTGGCGACGGGGAGGGCGCGATAGAAGCGGTATCGGATTCGGGCATCACGTTCGACGCCGTTACTACAACTACCAACCAGATAATAATTTGTGGCAAAGTGCGCGATTTCGAGCCGAACAACTTCGCGCCGATGTAGCACACGAGAGTAAAGAAACCAATCGTTCCCCAAAAATTAGCAGTAGAGTCCGGGAAAACAACCGTGAGAACAAGAGCGAGGATTCCGTAGAAAATTCCAGCTCCCTGCGTATCCTCTGAACTTGACGACTCGGCAACATCCATGCCGATATTGTATGGAAAGGTTGGGGTAATAGACAGAAATAATTGCGGATATTCCGATTCTACGCCCCGCCAGATAGTACAGAGCCACACCCGGAAATGTGGCTCTGATTTGTGAAGGCAAAAATTTCGCCTTGACCGCTACCGCTTCCGCGGGCGGGTAGCTGGGTGCCGGTTTAGTCCGAGGCCAGCTACGTATTGAGTATCGCAGCTCAGCGGTACTGCCATCCAGAGTTGAAATGAAAGACCCCGGCGGTGAGAGCGCCGGGGTCCCTGATCGAAAGGAGGTTCCGATGAAAAGGAACTATCCGACAGCAACTATATGGCACAACGCCATCGCGGCGCAATGGAAAATTGGGGGGTTATGCCATTTAGGACGATGTCGCCAAACCGCTATGAGAAATGCCAGCGGCGCCCATATCAATTGTGGTGCTCAAGGGGGGAGTTGAACCCCCACGCCCTCACGGGCACACGGACCTGAACCGTGCGCGTCTGCCTATTCCGCCACTTGAGCAAGTGCACGTATGAGCTTATCGTCTCATCCCCGTTTAGTCCAAGTTTTTGCAGCGCGAATTTACGTGAGACGCGTCGCAGCGCTGGGGCTCGGGCTCGTGGTCCCGGCGGCCGCGCAGAGTTGCGGCAGCGGGAAGTACGCCGCGGCGAGGACGCACCTGCGCCACAGCGCCGCGCTGCCAGCTGGGCGTCGTCGCCCCACCACCCGCTCCGCTCACGGCGCGGAAGGTAGCGGCGCACCGGCGCGGGCGATTACAGTCGCCTATAGAAGCTGAAGCTACAGAAGCGCTATAAGCTACACGAGCTGCAGAAGCGAACAGGAATAGGGAAGGGGCAGGGCCATGGGCGCCCTCGGGAAGTTTGAAAAGGGAGTGGAGAACGCCGTCGCCGGGGCGTTCCGCGTTTTCCAGTCCGAGCTGAAGCCGGTGGAAATCCTCACCGACATCAAAAAGGCCATGACGCGCGATGCCGCGGAGCTTTCCCGCGACCGCACCGTTGCCCCGAATGTGTTCACCGTTGCGCTCGCCCCGGCGGATCTGGCTCGGGTGGATTCCTGGGGCCAGGAAGCCCTCCGCGAGGAACTCTCCCGTTCCGCCGTGGAATACGCCACCGAACAGGACTATTTATTCGTCGGCCCGATTGAGATCACATTCGAGGAGGATCCCCAGTTGCGCGAAGGAACAGCACGCACCCGGACAACCACGCAGCGCGGCGCCATCGCCCCGGCCACTCGCAGCGCCGGCACGGAGGAAAACCCGCTCATCCAGGTGGGGCGGGATCGCTACCTCCTCACCGGCACCACCGCGATTATCGGCCGCGGCTCCGATTGCGATATCAGCGTGGACGATTCTGGCATCTCCCGCCACCACCTCGAACTCCAGGTCACCCCGAATGGCGTGATCGCCACGGATCTCAACTCCACGAACGGCACCTTCGTGGAAGGCCACCGCATTAGCGCGGCCACCCTGGTGGACGGCAATACCATCACCATTGGCCGCACCCACATTATGTTTTGGACCGGAACGGCGTCCGCCTCATGAATCTCGCAATAACTTTATTGCGCTTCGGTTTTCTAGCGCTGCTGTGGCTGTTCATTTTCGCCGTCGTGCTGACGGTGCGCCGTGATGTGCTGGGAACGGACGTGCGCCGTCGTTCTTCTCTTCTTTCGGCACGACGCCGCAGCATCCACGCGCCCGCCCCCGCGGAAAACGACTCCCCCACACCGCCTGCCGCGCCGGTCGAACGGCCCGTCTACCTGGTGGTGACCGGGGGTCCGCTGCTGGGAACCGCGGTACCACTCAGCTCGCAACCGGTCTATATCGGGCGCGCCCCGGATAACACGCTCGTCCTGGATGACACGTACGCCTCCGGGCATCACGCCCGTATTTACGCGGCGGAGGGCCGGCGCTGGGTGGAGGATCTGGGCTCAACAAACGGTACCCTGGTAGGGGGGATCCGCATTAACGGCTCGACCGCGCTGGACCCCGGCGTTGTTATTCAGGTGGGGGAAACCACGATGGAGCTACAAGTTTGAGTATTCAGCTACGCTACGCGGCGTTTTCCGATGTCGGCCTGGTTCGTTCCAATAACCAGGACGGTGGCTACGCCTCGCCTCATTTGCTCGTGGTGGCAGATGGGATGGGCGGGGCGGCCGCCGGGGATATCGCCTCATCGGTGACGGTGGGTCATTTGGTGGCGGTGGATGATGTGCACGCCGCCGATGATTTGCTGCCGCTGTTGCGCCGCGCGGTGGAGGCCGCGCATGATGACATGCTCGCGCTCGTGGCGGAGAACCCGAAAATGGCGGGCATGGGCACTACCTGCATTGCTATGCTGCGTGCTTCGAATAAGCTCGCGATGGTTCATATCGGCGATTCGCGGGCGTACCTTTTGCGGGATGGCAAGCTCGGCCAGGTGACGCATGACCACACCCTCGTCCAGTACCTGGTGGATCACGGCCGGCTCACCCCGGAGGAAGCCGAACACCACCCCCAGCGCAATGTGATTATGCGAGCGCTCGGGGATACCCCCGGCGAAGTAGAACTGGACGAATCCGTGCGGGAAGCCCGGGTGGGGGACCGCTGGCTGCTATGCTCGGACGGCCTGTTCGGCGTGGTCGCGCACGACACCATCGAGCACGCCATGTCCGCCATTCCGGACCTGCACCAGCTGGGCGAACACCTTATTGATCTAGCGCTGGCGGCCGGGGCCCCTGATAACGTCACCGTTATTCTTGCGGATGTTATTGACGACGCCGCACTTACCAGCCCGCTGCCCTCCCAGCCTATTGTGGTCGGTTCGGCGGCGCGCGATTACCGGAGGCCCACCCGCGGGGGAAATTCCGCCGCGGCCAAGGCGGCGACGCTGACGCGGAATGCGAACGCCGGGGCTGGCTGCGGCACTGCGGGCACGGGAGCTGCGGCGGCGGCTGCGGCTGATGGTGCCGCGGGCACGAACGGGTCAGCGGCACCGGCTGGAGAAAATTGTTCAGGAACCGACACCAATTCCGGCGCTGGCACAGCTTCGCGCATTGGCCGCAAGAATAAAGCTGCAAAAAATAGCCCAGCGAGTGGGGCTACCGGCGGCGTGGACGGCGCATCCTGCGTGGGCCGCGGGTCGGGTGCCGGCCGCGAGAGTTCGGGTGCCGAGGGTAGTCCTCGCGCACGCTGGGGAGCACGCCTGGCTGTTATTCTGACTGTTTTGGCCCTGGCGGTGGCCGGCCTATTTGGCGCGTACCGCTGGACCCAGAGCCGCTACTACGTGGCCAATAACAATGGCACCGTTACGATTTACCGGGGAATCCCGCAGCGCCTCGGCCCACTGGAGTTCTCCCACGCGGCGGAAGCCACTGATCTCCAGGTCCGCGATCTCACCCCGGTGGCCCAAGATCGGCTGGCCACGCCCATCACGCGCGCTTCGCTGCGCGAAGCGCGCGCCGTCGTCGCCGCCCTGCGTGAGCAAAAAGCACAGAACAACGAACCTACGCCAGCGCCCGCGCCCGCTACGCCCGGTGCATCGGCAACGCCCGCGCCACCCGCGAACTCAAGCCCCGCGCCCAACGCGCCGGCCGCACCCGCACCGGAATCGGCCGCACCCGCGAACCCGGGAGAGAACCGATGAGCACGGTGGTTCCCCCGCGCACGCGCCGCGGCCGCTGGCCGGAAATTACCCTGCTGCTCCTGGCCGGAGCCATCGGGGTGGGTGCCTATTACCTGGTGTGGACCGGGCTGGATAATACCGGCGCGGATACTACCGGGTTGCCGCCCAGCTTCGCGCTGGTGGTGGGCGCCGGCGCCGCCCTGGTTTTTGCCTGCCACCTGCTTATTCGCGCACTGTGCCCCTACGCGGACCCGGTGCTTTTCCCCTGCGCGATCGCCCTCAACGGGCTGGGCCTGGCCATGATCTACCGGGTGGATGCCGCGGCAGATACCGACCACGCCCGCAGCCAGCTCATCCTCACCGCCGGGGCGCTGGTGTTCTTCGCCATCACCATCCTTGCGATGCGTAATTACCGGGTGCTGCAAAATTACATGTGGACCTCGCTCATCGCCGGGGTGGTGCTGCTCCTGCTCCCGCTCAGCCCGCTGGGCCGCACCCTCAACGGCTCGCGTCTGTGGATCGGGGTGGGCGGGATGTCCTTCCAGCCGGCGGAGGTCGCGAAAATCTGTTTCGCGGTGTTTTTCGCGGCCTACCTCGTAACCGAGCGCGATAACCTGGCGCTCGCCGGCCCGAAAATCCTGGGTATTCGCCTACCTAAAGCCCGCCATATTCTCCCGCTTCTTATCGCCTGGGCGCTATGCATGAGCGTGCTCGTTTTTGAACGCGATTTCGGTACCGCGCTGCTGTTCTTTGGGCTCTTCGTGGCGATGCTGTGGGTCGCCACCGAGCAGGTTTCCTGGCTGGCCATCGGCGCGCTCCTCACCGTGGGCGGCGTGTGGTTTATTTCGACAACGGTTTCCCACGTGCAGGCACGTTTCGCCATCTGGCTCGACCCCTTCGACCCGGAACTGTACGACGCCGTCGGCGGCTCCTACCAGGTGGTTCAGGGTCTCTTCGGCATGGCCTCCGGCGGGCTCTTCGGCGCGGGGCTCGGGCGCGGCTACCCGAACCTGGTGTACGCGGCACATTCCGATTTCATTTACGCCTCTTTCGCCGAGGAACTCGGCCTGGTGGGCGTGGGCGCGATCCTGTGTATCTACCTGCTTCTCATCAGCCGCGGCATGCGGGTCGCCCTGGAATCACGCGACGGCTTCGGTAAACTCCTCGCTTCCGGGCTGTCCTTCGTACTCGGGCTGCAATGCTTCATCGTTATCGGCGGGGTGACGCGCATTATCCCGCTGACCGGCCTGGCCCTGCCCTTCCTCGCGCACGGCGGCTCGGCGCTGCTCACCAACTGGATTATTATCGCGCTGCTCATCCGCATGTCACACACCGCGCGCCGCCCCGAAGAAGCGCGCCCGCTGCCCACCACCGACGAACTCGCGGTCCTGCGTGGGAGCGCCGATGAGGGCGATAGTGAGGGCGACGACGACGCGCGCCGCGCCCCGCGCGGCGCGGGAAGGCCGGCCGGCGGCGTGCGTTCGGCTGGCACAGCTAACTCGCCCAGCGGGGACTCCCGGAACTCAACGCCCGGCGGCGCCCGCACGGAGGTGGTGCGCCCGTGAATCGCCCTATCCGCCAGCTCGTCGCGGTCCTCGCGGTCATGTTTTTAGGTTTGGCCGGCTCCACCACCGCGATCCAGTTCTTCCAGGCCGCCAGCCTGAATGCCAACGCGTGGAATGTGCGTACGCTCTACCGCGAATACGGCACCCAGCGCGGTCCCATTATCGTGGCCGGGGACTCCATCGTCTCCTCCCAACCCATCGACGATGCCTACAATTACCTGCGTGTTTACGAGCGCCCGGAGATCTACTCGAACCTCACCGGCTACTACTCCATCGCCCATAACTCGATGACGGGCCTGGAACGCGCCATGAACCCGGTCCTGGGCGGCTCGGATTCCTCCCTGGCCGGTCAACGTATCGAAGAACTCATCACCGGTTCCCAACCCCAGGGCGGGGGCGTTGAGCTCACTATCGATCCCCAGCTCCAGGAGGCCGCAGCCGCCGCGCTGGGTAACCAGCGCGGCGCCGTCGTCGTACTTAATTCCCGCACCGGAGATATTCTGGCGCAGGTCTCCACCCCCGGATTCGATCCGAACGGGGTGGCCACGCACGATACCGCGGCCGCGCGCGAAAACTATCAGGCCCTCGAAACCGATCCCACCAAGCCGCTGATCGACCGGGCTACCGGAGGGGACCAGTACGCGCCCGGCTCCTCCTTCAAGCTGCTCACCGCCACCGCGATGATTGAGAACCTCGGGCTCACCCCCGATTCGCCGGTGGAGGCCCCCCGCACCTTCGTGCCGCCGGGAACCACCCACGATATGTGGAATCCGGGGCAGGCCGCCTGCGGGGACGGCTCCGGGAAAGTCACGCTCACCGAAGCTTTCGCGCAATCGTGCAATACGCCGTTCGCGATTGGCGGGATCGCGGTGGGCCCGGAAAAAATGGTCGCGCAGGCCGAAAAATTCGGATTCAATAGCGAGCTGGCCACCCCGCTGCCGGTATCCGCGTCGCGCTTCCCCGCGCCGGAAGATGCCGCCGCGCTCGCCATGGATTCCATCGGCCAACGCGATATTCGGGTCACCCCAATGCAGATGGCGATGGTCGGGGCGGCGATAGCTAATGACGGCGTCGTCATGAAACCGAATCTGGTGCGCCGCACCCTCACCGCGGATCTCGAACCCGTGAGCGAAAGCGAACCGGAAGTGCTGTCGCGGGCGATGAGCCAGCAAACCGCGAGCTATATGCACCAGATGATGGTCAATGAGGTCAAGCACGGCACCGGGTATCTTTTCACCCTCCCCGGCATTGAAACCTCCGGGAAAACCGGGACCGCGGAAATCACGAACGATATCCCCCCGCACGCGTGGTTCGTGGGGAATGCGACCATCGGGGACACGGCCTATACCGTGGCCGTTGTGGTCGAAAATTCGGGCAATGCCGTGTGGGATGGCGACGGTGGCTCCGTTGCCGCCCCCCTTGCCCGCACAGTACTTGAAGCTAAGGTGAACTAAGCAGATGCTCAGCAGAAAGGTGACGCGACGTGAATGATATCCCCCGCGTACTCGGCAACCGCTACCAGGTGGGCGAGATCATCGGTCGAGGCGGTATGGCCGAGGTACATCTCGGCTACGACACCCGCCTCTCACGCACGGTAGCGATTAAGATCCTGCGCACCGACCTGGCGCAGGATGCCACCTTCCTGGCCCGTTTCCGGCGTGAAGCGCAATCAGCGGCCGCGCTCAATCACCCCTCCATCGTGTCCGTGTATGACACCGGTGAGGAAACCGTGACCTCTACGGGCGGTACCGAGCTGGCGCTGCCCTATATCGTCATGGAGTACGTCAAGGGCCGCACCGTGGCTTCCCTGCTGCACGGCGGGGACCCGGTACCCATCGGGGAGGCCGTGCAGATTGTGGTGGGGGTGCTCTCCGCGCTGGAATACTCCCATCATGAGGGCATCATTCACCGCGATATCAAGCCGGGCAATATTATGCTCACCACCGGCGGCAAGGTGAAGGTCATGGACTTCGGGATCGCCCGCGCCATTGCCGATTCCGCTGCCACGATGACGCAGACCAATTCCGTGGTGGGCACCGCACAGTATCTCTCCCCCGAACAGGCGCGCGGGGAAGTGGTGGATGCGCGCTCCGACCTGTATTCCACCGGCTGCGTGCTCTACGAGCTTCTCACCGGGCGCCCGCCTTTCGTGGGCGATAGCGCGGTGGCGGTGGCCTACCAGCATGTTTCCGAAACCCCGAAGCCGGCTTCCCAGATCGCTTCCGATATTCCGGATGCTATTGACCGCGTGGTCATGAAATCCCTGGCGAAGAGCCGCGAGGACCGCTACCAGGACGCCGCAGAATTCCGCGCGGACCTGCTGGCAGCGGCGCGCGGGGAAGGCGTGGACGCCCCGGCGGTTTCTTCTTGGAATGCTTACGGGGCGGGTGCGATTGCCGGTGCCGGTATCGGCGCGGCGGGTGTTGCCGGTGCGGCGGGCCTTGGCGGCGGCGCGGGGGCCAATGCCGCGACGGCTGCCACTCAAGCATATTCGGCCGCTAACACGCGCCCCGCTTCCACTACTGCTTATCCCACCGCGACTGCCGGGAGCGCCGGTGGTCCTGCGGGCGGCGCCGGTGCGGGGGCGATTTCTAGTACGACGGCGCAGCCGGGCGGCGCGCCCACCTACCCGGGTGGGTACCCGACGGGCGCCTACCCCGGGGCTTACCCCACGGGCAGCTACCCCACCGGGAGCTATCCGGGCTATGACCCAACGGCCACCGGGGCACAACCGCCGGTAAAGAAGAAGTCCGGTGCGCCCTTCATCTGGGGCGGGGTGGTTTTGCTTGTTATTGCCCTGGGGATTCTGGGCTGGTTCTTCCTATCCGGGCGGGGCGGCTCCGCCGAACCGCAGCCCACCGAAACCGCGGTGGCGCAGGTGGCGATCCCCGATATGGTGGGGTGGACCGAGGTGCAGGCCAGCCAGCAGCTGACTAGCTTGGGCCTGGAGTTCGTGCGCGGTACGGATGTAGCCAGCGATACCGTGGACAAGGGGTTGGTTGTGTCCTCCAATCCGGCGATGCGGAGCACCGTGGATGTGGGCAGCCGGGTGACCTTGCACTTCTCCTCCGGTCCGTCCGCCGTGCAGGTTCCCGATGTGGTGGGGATGAGCACGGATCAAGCCTCCCAGGCACTGCGCGCGGCGGGGCTGACCGTGGGCGGTATGGAGCAGGTCAATGACCCGAGCGAGGACCGCGACCGGGTGGTGTCCACCAGCCCTAATGTGGGTGAAAGCGTGAAGCCGGGCAGCACCGTGAAACTGCAGGTGGCCAGCGGCAATGTGGCAGTTCCGGATGTGCGCGGCATGAGCGTGGATGAGGCGCGGGCGGCGCTGCGCGATGCGCGCCTCACGGTTGTGGGCCAAAGCGAGCAGGAAGTCAGCGACCCGGCGAAGGTCGGCAAGGTCGTGGATGCGAGCATCGCTCCGGGCACCGTGGTGCAGCGCGATACCGAGATGCGTATTACCGTGGGCATCGCCCCGGCACCTACTCCCACCCCGAGCACCCCGCCCGCCGGCTCAGGTTCCGGCGGCTCCGGATCGGGCGGATCGGGAGGCTCCGGCGGTTCGGGCGGCGGTGCCCATCCCAATCCCGCACCCACCGGCCAGGGGAACGGGTAAGTAACTAGCTACCGGTTCCGGGCAGCACGGCCTAGCTCGACGCCAGCTCAGGCACGGCGCGGTTCCGAACGGCCTAGCCCACGAAAAAGCAACCACAGCTACATTAACTTTTCTGAATCATGCACTGGTGTTGCTTTTGTGCGCTCCCGGCCCGGAGCGGTCTATGCTTGTATACCCCTGGGGGAAGAAGTAGGCATTGCGCAGGCCAACAAAGTGTACGTGGGTGACAGTTTTTCCCTGTTTTATTGTCAGGGACGTACATTTTGTGGCCTATACGGTTCAGAATGCACGGTTTGCGCCCCGCTGGAGCATCGCTGCCCCGCGGCCGGCGGGGCGTGAGTGCGTAAGCCGGCGGGGCGGGGTGTTTTTCCGGGGTGTACTGCGGATGTCGCACATGCGAAGTACACCTAGGAAAAACATGGCCCCTCCCCAGGGGCTGGTGAGGCGCCCGAGGTAGATGTAACTATTGCCGAACAAAGTGGTACTCCAGAACAGAAAACCGGCCGTTGGCTGTAGCTCCAGTACCACTTTGTTTCCAGGGGCGGGCTACTGGCTGATGGTGGTGTCCTGCGGGCGGAATACGGTATTCACCCAGGGGAAGACCCACTCGAATAGCGCGAAAACAATCGCGGCGATGATGATGAGGGCCTCGATGACCTTCAGCCACGTCGGGCCGGGCAGATGCCGCCAAATAAATCCGTACATTACGTGCTCCGTTTCTTCTTCATGTATGTCTGTTAGTACCGGGAGCAGTCCGGTTTGTAGGTGTTCGTGGACCGATGTCACGCGGACCAGGCCCGCGGGAGCCAGCCCCGCGACCGGCCGACCGCCTACTTCGCCAGCTCTGCCGGGGCTCCCTCGGCGGCGTCGACCCAATGATCGAGGGTGGCGTAGGTGATCCAGCGATCGCTGGACACAAAGGGCGGATGGCAGGTGGTGATGGTGAGGATACGCTGGGTGGGTGCCTCCTCCGGCTTATTCGGCACCGGCGCCAGCACTCCGACCTGCGTGGGCGGTACAACCTCGTGCTCACTCACTTTGTAAACGTAGTAGGCGTTCTTGGTTTGTACGATGATAGGGTCGCCGGGCTGGAGCTCGGGCACATCGCGCATGGCCGCGCCGTAGGTTTGGCGGTGCGCGGTGATCGCGTAATTGCCGACCTCGCCCACGTACTGGGTATCCGGGTAATGCCCGAAGCTCCCGGTATCCACCACGGCTTCCAGGTCCACGCCGTATTTGACGGTGTAGCGCCAGTCGGCGCCGAAACGCGGGATGTAAATAATGCCTTCCAGGTCGCCCGTGCGATTCACGTGATCCGCGGCCGGCGGGGCATCCGTGCGCGGGGTCCCTACCTTAGTGGCCCCCCGCGGATCACCCCATTGCTTATTGACGTTCTCGATCTGCTGGGCCTGATCGCGGTTCGCGCCCAGGTCAGTCCAGTACACCTGCCACACGATGAAGAGGCCCACCACGATGCCCGCGGTAATAAGCAGCTCTCCGATCACACCAATAATCGCGTTGAGGATGCCACCGCGGCGCTGAGCGGGTGCGGCCGGCCGGGTTGCGGTGAGGGCGGTGGTGGCGGCCTGGGCGGGAAGCTGCGCCGTCGTACCTGCACCGGACGTACCTGCACCGGCGGTAGCCGGGCGGTACCGCCCCACAGCTTCGTGCCGCGGCGCGCGAGCGGCGTTCCCTTCCGCCGCACGCCTTCCGGCGCGGTGCCCCCGTTCGGGCTGCTGTTCGCGCATAGTCTCACCTTCCACTGCCACCGGATTCGTACTAGAAACAGAATAGTGGTTCCGGCTCGAAAAATGCGGTGAGATAACTCCCCTCATTTTTTACGACGACGCCGCCCCTGCGCCCGCGCGCTACCCGCCGGCGGCCGTGCACATGGCCCCGCGCCGGCTTTTGTGAAAAAATACCAGAGGAATCGGGCGATGCGGCGCGCCACCGGGCGCGTTACTTCGTTAGGCTTAGGGGCGGAAGGAACCGCGGAAGGTAGAACATGACAGATCAACAGTACGACGAACCCGAACTTTCGGAAGCCGCCGGCAACGCTGCCCCGGCTCGGAAGTCGCGCAAGAGCGCTGCTCCCTCGGCGAAGGACGTGCGCCGCCCCGGCACCAAACGCGATATTGAGGCGCAGGCCAGCCGGGAAAAGGAAGCGGCGAAGCGCTCCCGTAAGGTCGCGCAGAAGGATCGCCGCTCGCCGAGCTGGTGGGCGCCGGTGATGTGCACGCTCATGATTATCGGGCTTATCGTGGTGGTACTCGCTTACGTGACGGGTGGCCGCTTCCCCATTCCGGGGTGGAATAACGGCAATCTGTTCCTCGGATTCGGCTTTATGATCGTCGGATTCCTCATGACAATGGGGTGGAAGTAGCCGATGGGGAAAGCAGTGAAGCGGGTCGGTATCCTCACTGCCGGCGGGGATGCCCCCGGGCTCAATGCCGCCATCCGCGGTTTCGGAAAAGCCGCGATGGGCAAATATGGCATGGAGCTCGTGGGGTACCGCAACGGTATTACCGGGCTCGTCAATAACCGCTATATGCCGCTGGATTCGGATTCCCTGGCCGGGATTTTGACGCAGGGCGGCACCATGCTTGGGACTTCGCGCGATAAGGTCCATAAGTTCCCGGACGGTAACGGCGGGTACGTGGATATGATCCCGCAGATCGCCCAGAACCTTGAAGATGAGCACATCGATGCGCTGGTGTGCATCGGCGGAGGCGGAACCGCGAAGAACGCGAACCGGTTGGCGCAGGCGGGGCTGCCCGTCATCCACCTGCCTAAGACCATCGATAACGACATCATGCACACGGACACCAGCTTCGGTTTTTCGACGGCGCTGTCCATCGCCACCGATGCTATCGACCGGCTCCATTCCACCGCCCATTCCCATCACCGCATTATCGTGGTGGAGCTCATGGGGCATCGCGCCGGGTGGCTGACGCTGGGCGCCGGTATTGCCGGGGGTGCCGATATTATTCTTATCCCGGAGATTCCGTATTCGATTGAGTCGTGTGCGGCGTCGATCCGGCGGCGGGCGGAAAATGGGCGGCCTTTCTCCGTGGTGGCCGTGGCCGAGGGCGCGCATTCTATTCCGGTGGCAGCGCAGCTGGCTGCCGCTAATGATCTGGTGCGCCACGCCCCGACCCCGGAGGCGAAGGAGACGGCGAAGAGCCACCGGCGTTCCATTGAGGAAAACGAGCGGGAATCTACTTTCCTGGTGGCGCAGCAGCTGGAGGAGGCCACCGGCCTGGAAGCACGCGTGACCATCCTCGGCTACGTGCAGCGCGGGGGTATTCCCGACGCCGCGGATCGGCTGTTGGGAACCGTGCTGGGGAGTGCGGCTGCCGATGTGGTGGCGCACGGGAAATCCGGCGTGATGATTGCCTCCCAGAACGGGCAGGCCGTGCCGGTGCCGCTGGAGGACGTGGCCGGGAAAGACAAGCTGGTCCCGGTGGATCATCCCTGGGTGGCCGCGGCACGCGCCGTCGGCACCAGCCTGGGTGAGGCGATCTAGGAGTACCGCTAGTACTGCTGACAAATATGGGGGCGGCCGCGCCGTTTGGCGGGCCGCCCCCTTATTGTTTATGTTCGCATTAGTTGGCGCATTACGCCTGGTTAGCGGGCGAACTTAGCGCCGCGCGTTCGTGCTTAGCGCCGCACCGCCGGGGTATCGGTTCCGTTGCCGTCCCAATCACCCACGTACAGTTCGTCACTCACGCGCCCGTAGCTGAGAACGGAATCGGCGTTCCCGGCACCCAGCGAGTTCTTGACGTAGATGGTGTTGCCGCGGCGCACCGCGAAGGTATCGCGGCCGTCGCCGTCGAAATCACCCAGGATGGTGGCATCGCCGGCGCGTCCGTAGGCGAATACATGATCCGCGATTCCCGAGGAAATGTGGTTCTTCACGAAGTAGGTGCTCCCGCGGCGCACCGCGAAGGTGTCGATACCGTCGCCGTTGAAGTCACCGGCGTACACGGTGTCCCCGTAGCGGCCGTAGTTAATGACCTGGTCCGCGTTCCCGCTGTGGAGGGAATTGAGAACGTAGAAGGTATTACCGCGCCGTACCGCGAAAGTATCGCGGCCATCGCCATCGAAATCACCCACGAGGATCTCATCGCCCACGCGCCCGTAGCTGAAGGCAATATCAGCGGCGCCGCCGTCCACGGAGTTCTTCACGTAGATCATGTTTCCGCGGCGCACCGCGAAAGTATCCGTGCCATCCCCGTTCCAATCCCCGACGAGCACCTCATCGCGCGCCCGGCCGTAGGAGAACACCGAGGATGCCTGGGTGGACGTCCAGTCATTCGATACGTAGAAAACGTTGCCGGTATCGGCCGGACGCACCGGGGTATCGATCTGGTTCACCCGCTCCTGGGCGCGCAGCACCTCGGCTTCGGCCTTCGCGAGCTTAGCGATGAGATCGCCAGCTTCGGCCATCTTGGCATCAACATCCTTGAAACGCGCCACGGCCTTTTCCCATGCCTTCTTGGTTTCCGGGAAGGTCTTTTGCGCCTTGAGTGCTTCATCGTAGGAGTGCTTGGCAACGAAGTGAACGCTGCGAGCACTCTTCAGGGCTTCCCGGGCCTTGTCGAGTTTTTCGCGCGCGGCCGGATCTTCCTTACCGGCGTTCGCGCGCTGGAAAGCATCCTGCGCTTCCACCACCGCGCGGCGGGCTTCAGGGGTCCCGTGGGTCATATTTTCGCGAGCGCTACTGATGTATCCGTCCAGGCGAGCCAGGTACTCCGCGGTGGTGTATCCGGGCAGGAACTGATCGCCAATCATGCCCTTGCTCGCGAAGGTGTTCCCGAAGAAGTAATAGGGCAATTGATCGGGATCCGCAATGGCGAAGCCGGTGGTCACATAGCCCGGATCAATAATATTGACGTAATGCCCCACCCTCGGGCCGCGCACGCCTCGGTCATACTCAGCCTTTTCCTTGTCATACCACAAGGTGAAGGGATCCCCATTGCGGCTGGGCATGGCAGCGATATTCTCGCCGTAATTGAAGCCCCCCACGTGATCGAAGAAGCCGCCGTGCACATTCACATTGGCGTTAAGCTGGGCATGAGCCATAAGCCCGGAGGAAATCTTGAGCGGGGCGAGCCCGTGGCGTGCCCGCAGCTCATTGAGCTTATCCACTCGGTGAATCGATTCGCGCATGAGATCAAGATTCGTCGCATCCCCGGGTTGCCCGAGCTTGGTGTATTGCGGAATCGGGACATCGTTGATGGTGCTCGTTTGAGAGAAAGCCTCAACAGCCACCGTATCGCCCATGGCCTCGAAAAATCCGAGCGATCCACGATTCCAGCGGGCCTGAGCTTCCCGCTTGGATGCTTCAAGGGCGGCATTCGCGCTATCCATCTGGCGCTGCGCCGCGGCCACGGCCGCCGGATCGGGCTGGGTAGCTGCATCGTATTTTGCCTGGGCCTGGTCAAATGCACGCTGCGCTGCCGCCAGTTTGGCAACGGCATCATCGTATTTCTTCTTGATCTCATCAAAGTTATCGACGTAATACTTTTCGTTGTTATAGCGCACTTCCCAGGTACTACGCTCCGTATCAGCCTTGGCCCATTCCTGCGCGAGCTCGCGCGCTTCGGCCACATCAATTCCCTTGGCTTCCAGTTCGGCAACGATAGCATCGCGATCTTTAATAGCTTTCGCCAGGCAAGCGCGCAGCTGGTCCGGGGACATTTTCCCCGCGTTGCAGACCAACCGGGCCGGCTCGTTCGGGGTGGTGGCCGGCAGGGCGTGGACTGCCAGTGGGGCGAGAAGCGTTCCCGCCAACATGAGTGCTGTTGTGCGCATATGTGTCTCCTTCGATCAGCGCTATGCTCCCAGGTAATTTTCAGAATATAGGCACATACGTTGAAAAATAAGTGACCCTGCGCACTGTCGCGAAGTCGCCGGGGACAGCCGGTGCAACCCGGAATACACACCCAGCTCAGGGGTCTGTTATCCCCAGCCGGGGATAACCCTGTGGATAATTACATCGATGTTATTTGGGTGCGGATTGCGAGGTGGCGGCGTCGTCGTACCAAGAAAGAACGACGGCGCAGCTTGACGCTCCCCTACCGGTACCCGAAGAAAATCGCGGCCACCAGGAATGCCGCGCCGAGCAGCAACACTGCAATATCGCGGGCGGTGAGCGCGCGGGAAACGCGGCGCCGGCGCGAAATCACGGCCATGAGCAGCGCGCCCATGAGGAGCCCGCCCACGTGGGACTGCCACGAAATATTGGTGCCGGGCAGGAAACTGATCGCGAGGTTGATGGCGATGACCACCGCCATTTGGGTGAAGCTGCCACCGAAACGCCGCAGCACCACGAACATCGCCGCGAAAATTCCGAAGACGGCGCCGGATGCGCCGACGGTGCCGGTGTAGTAGTCGATGTCGGTGGAGACGGTGTAGAGGACCATGACGTTGCCGGCCACCGCGCTGAGCAGGTACAACCCCAGGAAACGCCACCAGCCGATCATGCGCTCCAGCACCGAACCGATCAGCCACAGCGCATACATATTGAAAAGCAGATGCGTGAAGCCGGCGTGCATGAACGTGGAGGAGATGAAACGGTAGGGCTCCTCGTGGGCGATGCCGGGAGAGAAAATGAGGACCTGCCCCACGCGCGCGTCGAGCCATTGGGTCAGCAATAGCGCCACATTCACCACGATAAGCGTGATGGTGACATAGGGGATGGGTTTGCGGATCTGAAGACGGCGCTTCCTGGGAACGTTGTGCACTTTCGGCCTCTCTGCGCGGTCATCCCGCTCGACAACTCTGAATCAAGCGTACCGGACGGCGCGGGGGTGTGACCGGGTGGACGGTACCGGATAGATGCGGAACCGGGTGTAGCCAGCAAGCTCTCAACTTAACACTCAACTCAACACTCATGTATGTGAGTGTTAAGTTGAGTGTTGGGATGAGTGTTGAGTGAGTGTTCCCGCACGCCGAGCCGCGAGTGCACCTAAATGCCAGGTTGAGCGAGGCGGTAACGCTGCTTCGGACTTGTCTTAGGCTCAGTGCGCTGCACCTGCCCCTCGGTGACCAGGGTATTGAGCACAGCCCGGGTGCCGCCCAGGCTAATCCCGGCAGCGCCCGCGAGTTCGCGGCTGGTAGCACTGGCGTGGGTGCGCAGATATTCAAGAACACGCTCACGCGAGGACGTTCCCGCCGCGGCACCCTGCTCCGCGGGGGTCATGCGGCGGCGCTCGAAGGTGAGGCTGAAACTATCCAACCGGTCGACGGGCCGCGCTGGCGGAAGCATTTCCCGCTCCAGCTGAGTCATAATTTCCTGGTAGCCGCTCCCTCGGTTTTCCGCCACAAAACCGCCCTCTTCGAAAGGCGTGGATTCCAGCAGCCGCGCCAGGAATTGGTTGCGCGTGGAAGACAGCCCGGTTGTGCCCAGGGAATCAATGGTGACCGTGCCGAACAGCCCGCCTGGATTGATCACTTCCAAACGATCCGCGTAAAGGTTCAACTGCACCTGGGTGCCGCGCGCCACCGGAGAATAATCGCGATGCATAAGCGCATTCGTGAGCGCCTCGCGCACCGCAACGAGCGGATAATCCACCAGGTCATGCCGGAAAGCACCGCGCACCACGCCACCCACCCGCATATTTTTTGCGACGACGCCGACACCGTCGGCCACCAGGGCGGGAATGGGACCCGCCAGCGTCCCCGAGTCCAGATGCCGCTGCCCGGAAAGCGAAGAAGCTTTGGTTGATCCCGGGTAAACCGCGTAGGTAACCGTGAGGCGAGGGAAGAACTCCTGGGGATACGTACCTAAGCAGAGCAGACCAGCCAGGGTGGGATGGCGCTGCCCATCCGGGCCAGTTCCGATAATACGTAGCTGCTCCATCGCGGTTTCATCCGGAAGTTTCCCGAAAATGCGCGGGTGGTTGAGGCGTTCGCGTTCTAGGACCGCGTGGAGGAGGTCTGGGTCTAGGGAATCGAGGCTGGCTTCCTCCACCAGGTCGGTATCCCAATGCGGTTGTGTTTTGTTTTCCAGGAGGCGATCAATTTCGTAGGCGGAAAGTTTGCGGTCCCCATCGCCGGTGCGGATATAGGATCCGCCGTACACATTGCGGGTGGTGACATAGCAGGGTTTATCGCGCGGCTGGAGCGGCGGGATCGCGGCCATGACCAGCGTGGTTTCTCCATCAGTGGTGTCTCCATAGGGAACCATGGCGATATCCGCGCGGACCGGTGGCGTGAGGCTATCGCTGCACACCCCCGCGAGCGCATCGTAAATCCGCGCTGCCGGGAACTTAGGAACCGGCGTGAAGCCGCGGGCCTCATCGAGGCCAAGAACAATCAAGCCACCCGAACCGTTGCTGAATGCCGAGATAGTCTCCACGATACTTTTGGGCAAGCCGTGGGCGGCCGCTTTCACTTCGATGTGCTGAGAATCGCGCCCTTGCTGGCGAAAACCCTCAATAAGACGGCCCGTTTCCTCGCTTGTTGTGGGGATGCGCATAGCGCCATCCTACGAGCTCTCAACTTAACACTCAACTCAACACTCATGTATGTGAGTGTTGAGTTGAGTGTTGGGATGAGTGTTGAGTGAGTGTTCTGGCGCGCGGCGAGCATCGCCGCCGGCAGAGCACACAAAAGCGGGGCGGTACCTGGGTACCACCCCGCTCATCACGTATGCGGAATTTTGCGTATTGCTTAGTCAATAATCTCGACGGAGGAAATCACCACGTCATTGAGCGGGCGATCATTTCCGCCGGTGGGCACCGCGGCGATCTTATCCACAACCTTGGTGGATTCCTCATCGGCAACCTTCCCGAAGATGGTGTGCTTGCCGAGCAGCCACGGGGTGGGTGCCACGGTGATGAAGAACTGCGAACCGTTGGTGCCCTTGCCGAAGCGGGTTCCGGCATTGGCCATGGCCAGCACGTAGGGGGCATCAAAGTTGAGGCCGGGGGCGATTTCGTCGTCGAACGTATAACCGGGACCACCGGTGCCGTTACCGAGCGGATCCCCGCCCTGAATCATGAAACCGGAGATCACGCGGTGGAAGATCGTTCCGTTGTACAGCGGATCGGTCGAAGCCTGACCGGTGGCGGGATTGGTCCATTCGCGTTCACCGCGAGCTAGTCCGGTGAAATTAGCGACCGTTTCGGGCGCTTCGTTCGGGAAGAGTTCGACGCGAATATCGCCTTCGCTTGTGTGAAAAATTGCTTCCATGCGCTCAAGTCTCGCACACCTCATGGTTTTATGCCACGCGAAAAGCAAACGTGATTCACGTGACAAATGGGGGGTGAAAAGTGAAACAATAGAGGGGTACTCAATCGCAGGAGAATTCTGTGGTTCAACGGTAGGAGGTCAACGATGGCTTGTGGACGAAGCCGCGCGGACAAGCGTGCCAAGAAAGCGCAGCGGGAGGTTGACGCCATTATGGCGAAAATCGATGACCTGCGCAGCCAGGCCGAACGCACCGCAAAGAAAGCCCAGCTCAAGGGGAAGCGGAATCAGAAGAAGTGGGAGCACAAGGCAAAGAGCGCCGCGTCCGATTTCCAGGATTACGCGAAGCAGGCCGGTGAACGCCTGAGCGATTACGCCAATCAAGGTTACGAATGGGCGGCACCACGCGCCCAGGAGCTGGCCGAAAAGGCGAAGCCGTACGTGGAACAGGCGAAGGCCGTGGGCAACGATCTTGCGGAGAAGGCCAAGCCCTACGTGGAGCAGGCCCGCGATAACGCTTCGGAGTTCGTGGAGAACGTGCGCAATGATTACCTCCCGCGCGCCCAGCGTGCCCTGCACGCCGCCGCCGAGGCCGCCAAGGGGGAGGGTACGGTGGCCGAACGCGGCCAGAAGATCGCGCGGGTGGCCTCGCGTGAGATTCAAACTCCCGAACCGGTGAAGAAGTCCCGCGGGAAGGGCCGAGTTTTCGGCACCATCGCGCTGGTCGGCGGCCTTGGGGTTGCGGTCTACTACCTGTGGAAGCGCTCCCAGCCCACGGAGGATCCCTGGGCGGAGGCCTACTGGGAAGATGTGGACGGCGTGAAGGATCCCGCGGAAGATGTGGAGGATTCCGTGAAGGCCGGTGCTGAGGAGGTTGCGGAAGCTGCGGAAGAGGTTGTGAACGACGCCGCAAGCGCAGCTGGCGACGTAGCGGATAAAGCCAAGCGTGCTGGCTCCCGGGCTGAAGATGCCGTCAAGGAAGGCGCACACGAAGCCAAGGATGCGGCTGAAGAGGTAGCCGATAAGGCCAAGGAAGCCGCGCAGCACGCGGCTGACCAGGCCAAGGATATCGTCGAAGATATCGCGGAGAAGTAAAACTAACACAGCAGTAGCGAGCGCGGCCCGGGCTGTTATATGCCCGGGCCGCGCTGGTTTATATCTGCCTTATATTCGCGGATGCTGCGAGCCAGCTACTCCGCGGCCCAGCTATTCTCCGGCCAGCAGCTCCTTGACCCGCGGGATGACTTCGGTGCCGAAAAGCTCGATGGAGGAAAGATTCTGTTCGTGAGGCTGCGAGCCATAGGAGACCTTGAGGTCGTAGCGAGTGGCACCTAGCTCGCGCATGCCGGTGGCGATTTTGCGGGCCACGGTTTCCGGTGAACCCACCGCCAGCGCCCCGTTCTTCACCTCGTAGAGATACGCCTCCCGCGAAGGCGGGCGCCAACCGCGTTCCCGCCCGATGCGGGAATTCGTTTCCACGTAGTAGTCGAAGAAGTCAGCCACGGCTTCCTCGTCGGTGCGAGCAACGTAGCCGTACGAGTGGTAGCCGACCTCAGCTGCGCCGTCGTTCCCGAACTGCTCCCAGGCGCGCCGGTACAGATCCGTGAACGGAACAAAACGCGAGGTGGGGCCACCAATAATCGCGAGCATGAGCGGGAGTTTGTAATGGGCGGCGCGCACCACCGATTCCGGGCTGCCGCCCACGGCCACCCAGGTGGGCAGCGGACCGTGTTCGAGTGGCGGGTAGAGGGTTACGGCGTTCAGCGCTTGGGTGTGGGGCCCGCCCTTCCAGGTGACGGGCTGGCCGTTGCGGGCGAGGAGTTCGGTGAGTAGGGAGAGTTTTTCGTTGAAGAGATCCTCGTAATCGGCCAGGTTGTAGCCGTACAGCGGGAAGGATTCGGTGAAGGAGCCGCGGCCCACCATCAGTTCGGCGCGACCGTTGGAGAGTGCGTCCACGGTGGCGAAGCGTTCGACCACGCGAACCGGGTCGTCAGAGCTGAGGACGGTGACGGCGGAGGAGAGACGGATGCGCTGGGTGCGCGCGGCAATCGCGGCGAGGACTACATCGGGGGCGGGGATTGCGTAATCGTCGCGATGGTGTTCACCGATATTGAAAATGTCGATGCTGACCTCTTCGGCGCGCACCGCTTCGGCCACCACATTGCGCACCACCTGGGCGTGGCTGAGCTTGGTACCGGAGGCATCGGCGGTGACGTCGCCAAAAGTATCGATTCCGAAGGTGTAGGTCATATCAGGTCCTTTCGAGGGCCGGGTGAGATCCGACGGGCCGGGACACACTTCCAGTCTGAGCTTAGCCACAGAACGAGCCAGCGCCGCGCCTGATTGAATACTACACTACTTGGCCGAAAAGTGCTCCGATACCGAAGGTCAGGGCGAGGCCGAGGGTACCGCCCGCGGCGGTGCGGAGGGTGGGGCGCAGCGGCGGGACTTGACCGATCCACGCGGCGATCCAGCCGGTGAGCGCAAGCGCGGCGACGGTGACCACGAAGCAGATTGGGGCGATGGCACCGAGCGGGGCGAGCAGGCTGGCGGCGAAGGGAACTGCACCGCCAGCGAGGAAAGAGAAGAAGGACGAGAAGGCCGCTCCGAAGGGAGAGACAATGTCACGTTCCGTGGCGGGTCCGCCCGCCACGGCGCTCCGGCATGCTACATCCGCACAGCGCGCTACACTCGCCCGGGACGTTACACCCGCCCGGCGCCGCAGCGCGTCCAGTTCCGCATCGCGCTGGGAGGAAACGGAAATGTATTCACCGAGCGCCATGGATACTGCGCCACCAATGAGTGCGGCGAGCCCGGCGAGCAGAATCGCGGTGCTTGAGGCCCGCGCACCACCCATGGCTATCACTACCGCAGCCACGGAAACAATGCCATCGTTCGCGCCGAGCACTCCGGCCCGCAGCCGGTTCATCGCTTCAATACCCAACACACCTGGGATACCCGCCATGGTATCGGACATTTCTAAGCGACCCATGTCCCCATGCTTGAATTCGCATGCTTCAATTGCGCATTTCTCCACAACTAGAACCTCCATTAGTGGTACTTCTAGGCTTATTCTTATGCGGAAATCGTGGAAAAGATAGGAAGGTCAGGCTACACTCACTTGGATATAATGTGTTTTATTTTTGGCGGCAGGGCCCGCGATGAGGGGGTGGCACCGCCAGTGGCCCTGGGAATACTTCACCGCTCGCTTTCCGTTCTTTCTTTATGAACACCACTGGGGATAAAGATCTGATCGGCCTGCTGGGGGCGGGTAAGCTTGGCACTGCTATAGGACGCTTGGCTGCGGAGGCGGGTTTTCCACTGGCGGTAAGCGTGCGTCCGGGTAATCCGCTCTACGATCTCACTTTGCCGACCTTGCTGCCGACCGCTCGCCTGGTTTCTTTCGAGGAGCTGACCCGCACGGCGGATATTTTGATTTTGGCGCTCCCGCGGCCTGCACTTGCTTCGATTGATTTGACCGGGGTTCGTGGCGTTGTTGTTGATGCCACGAATGCCTGGGAGGCGACCGACGGGGCCGCGGCCAATGGCATTTCGAATACCAGCGCTGCACCTGCCCGGCACACCACCGCCGCGCTGCAAGCACGCTATCCGGAGCTGGCTATCGTCAAGAGTCTCAATCATGCGGGGTATACGGAGTTGGCCGCGGAGGCTCGCCCGCACGGAGCTCCGGCGCGCCGTACGGTGGCTGTGGCCGGGGATGACGCTGCCGCACGTTCCCGGGTGGCTGCTTTTATTGATGCGATTGGTTTTGATCCGGTGGAGCTGGCTGCTGAGCATGCGCCGCTGCTGGAGCCGGGTGGGGTGGCTTTCGGGCAGCGCTTGGAGCTATCCGATTGGCCGGTGGATATCTTGGCGGCCCAGAACTAAGTGCAGCTAAGGGCGCATTCCTACGTTGATGAGGGGTGGGGTGCCGGAGGTGGCGCCGTCGTACACAAGGTAGTAGGTATAGTCCGCTAGACCGTTCTCAACTGCCGGGTTGTCCACGGAAAAGACGCAGAGAATATCGGTGGGGCGCGGTTTGATATCGCCTTCGCCGGGCACCTGTGCGTCAAAGCGATCAGTTTCTCTCACGTACCCGCCGGTATCTTTCACATGCCCGCCGCTGACTGTGGTGCTCAGGGGTTCGCGAGCGTTGCATCCGCGGAAAACGGGGTGTGCAGCGGCGGCGGTGCGCTGTTCTTCATCCGTGAGGCGTGGATCGCCGGTGAGTTCGGGGAGCAGATTTTCCCATTCCGATCCCGCCGCGGCAAGGGTTTGACGGTCAGCCTGCGCGCGTTCTTCGGTGGGTGCGGTGACGGAATGCCCGTCCTCAAACTGGAAGGACACCTCGCCCGTTTGCACGAACTGACTGCCGTTCCACACGAAGTTCACGGTGGTGGTATGCGGCGGATACGCGCGTTCCATGGCTCGCGTCACTCCACCGACGGGCGTATAGGACGTGTACGTAATCCGCGCCTGGCCGGCCTTGAATTCCATGGAATGCACGCTAAAGGACCACAGGCCGTCATAATCTTGGGCGATGTGGGTGCCCCGGACGCTGTTTTTCACACCCCACTGATGGTTGCCAATGGCGGAAACGAGCCTGAGGTTCGCATCGTAAATCCCGATGGCGCCGATGGCCGGGTCCCCCACCCCGCAGGACATCGCGACCGCGCGATATTCCACGCCGCCGAGCACCAGCGGCTCGGTGAGGTGAATGGTTCCCGGCTGCATCCCCGTTTCGCGATCCGGAAGAATCTTCCCGTGCGCCACGGTCACAGGCGCGGGCGGGTTACGTTTGCTGTAACACACATCCGGAAGAATATAGGTTCCGTTGCGCATTTCTTTATCCGTGGGGCCGGGCACCGGCGCGGGGCTAGATTCCGCCGCGGTAATGGGCGACGACGACGCACCTGCCGCTCCGCCCGCCTCAGCCGATGCCGTTGCGGTAGCCGAGGGGCCAGCCGCCGGAGTTGAGGAGGTTCTCCCATTGAACCACCACCAGAGCCCGCCAGCCACGCCGAGTGCAAGCACCAGAAATGCCGCAATCAGGGACGTGCGGGTGGCGCGGCCGCGCGGTTCTTGCTGAGTTTGGGCTCCATTGTCGCTCATGCCATCAGTTTACCGGGAGGCTACGACACGTTTTTGGGGCAGAAATGGTTGCCTACACCGCGCACGTCGTGGCAAGCTCCGAATTAATTGGTTCCGGACCGGATGGTCTCGTTTCGCGGCGAGGTCTTTTTCGCGTAAGTGTTTAGTGGTGATGTGGAAGGTGCCGCCCGTAAAGAAACTCGCCTAGGATGGCTAATATTACCGTTCCAATTCCGAGGAGGAGACGTGATTCGACGTCCCAGTATCCGCGAGGTGTCACAATTAGCCGGGGTGTCATTAGGAACTGCTTCCAACGTTCTCAATCATCCGGAACGGGTTTCCGACCACACGCGTAAAAAGGTCGAAGCAGCTATCGAAAAACTCGGGTTCATTCCCTCCGAAGCCGGGCGCCGTTTACGTAAAGTCGATTCCAAATTGGTGGGAGTCCTAGTTCTCGACGTCGCCAATCCATTTTTCGCCGCTGCCGCAAGCGCGATTGAAGCCCGTTTGGCAGAAGAATCATGTTTTCCCGTTATCGGTTCAACAGGGGGAGATCCCGACCGCGAGGCTGGTTTACTTCGCCTTCTACTCGGCCAGGAAGTACGTGGAATTATTCTGACACCGTCCTCAGGTGCCGAGAAAAGCCTCGAACTTCTCGAAATTCGGAGAATACCCCTCGTTCTACTTGATCATCCCGCGCTCAAGGACGGGATGAATGCTGTTTCCGTTGACGATACCAAAGGTGCTCAAATAGCTATCGAGCACCTTCGAAGTCTCGGCCATCATCGCATTGGCTTTATCAACGGCTCAGCTAAAGTACGGCAAGCGCAGGCGCGAAGAATAGGAGTTCGCCAGACCGTTATGAAATCCGATGACCTGCTGACCTTGGTGGAAATCAGCGCCGAGCGTTTTGATGCCGCAAGCGGTGAACGCGCCATGACGAAGCTCCTTTCCTCCCACCCGGAAGTTACCGCTGTTTTTTGTGCCAACGACTCCCTTGCCATCGGTGCAATGCGTGCTGCCAGGCGGCATCATCTTTCTATCCCACGCGATATGTCCATTATTGGCTTTGATGATATTGACGTTGCCCGCGAACTCATCACTCCGCTGACAACCGTTCGTCAGCCCATGGAGCAACTGGGAGAAACCGCAGCTCGCCTTCTTCTGGAGCAACCCGCCGAAGCTCAAGACATTGCTTTTATTCCTGAGCTGATAATTCGAGAATCGACGGCGCCCCCACGCCAACCTGTCAATTAATACCCGAAAGTGGCGTTATTGCGCCCTTTCTTTGGGTAGCGCAGCCGCGCGAATAAGCAACCAAGCTGCGTTTGCTCAGAAGCAAACAACGTTTGCCACTTGACGTTGAAACGTATCAAACGTAGTATTTCATTACGGATTGAAACCTTTCAATCCTTCAACGAAGGAGTTGACTTATGGTTAGCACCCCGACTGTTGACCAGATTTTGAATGACACGACGCAGAAGTCTGATTCAAGATGTGGCTTTGTTTTACGAGTCCGTGAAGACAAGTTGGATGAATATCTCCAAGCGCACTGCCATGTATGGGAAGAGATGCGCGACGCCTTGTCACGTTCCGGATGGCGGAACTACTCACTCTTCGTCGACCCGGAAACCGCCGTTGTTTTTGGCTATTTTGAAGCCGATGACGTCTGGCAAGCGATGAACTGCATGGAAAACGAGGAGATTAACACCAAGTGGCAGGCCGAGATGGCTCAGTACTTTGTACAGCCTGATGGCGGCACGAACTACTTCTTATCCCAGTATTTCTATCTTCAGTGACATCTGATTTCAACGGAGAGAACATGTCAAAAAAGCCATTAACCGGATGGAAGGCAACGATCGCCGTTTCCATGTCCAATTACATTGACTCAGGGTCCATTATTGCGATTGCGACCTCGCTTGGTTTTTGGGGTGCCGCGTACTTCCCCGACGACAACGGCAGAATCGCGGGATTGCTCGCTGCTTTTAGTTCCAATGCTTTCGGTGCCGCCATCGGTGCTCTTATTGGTGGACCGCTCTGTGACAAATACGGACGAAAAGTCATCTACACCTACGACCTCCTCGTCTACGCACTGGGTGGACTTATTGTGGTCTTCGCCGGTAACCTCCCGATGCTCTTCATAGGATTCGTCATAATCGGACTTGCGGTAGGTGCATCAGTTCCAGCAGGTTGGACATATATTGCTGAATTTGCACCAACCGAAAGTCGAGGCAGGCATATTGGGGCAACCCAATTGGCCTGGTCATTCGGACCGTTCATCGGTTTCGGTCTCGCGAGCGCCGTGACACCCCTGGGACTGCTCGGATCTCGACTGGTCTTCGCTCACCTCGTGGTTATCGCTTTGATTACCTGGTATATCCGCAGAAATCTGGAAGAATCAGAGGCCTGGCAGCAAGCCAAGGGTGGTTCCGAAACCAAGCCGCCCTCAATGTTCCAGTCCTTCAAGGCACTGTTCTCCTGGAAGTGCAATATCCGCGCACTGATCTTCCTCGCGGTTATCTACACCTGCTGGAACCAGGCCGCCTCGCAAAACGGTATTTTCCTCCCGACCATCCTCAATAGCGTTGGCTACGACCAGCTGGCCTCAAACCTCTTCTCGATGCTCTCGTGGGGCGTGGTCATCATCGGCACCGTCTTCTTCATGTACTTCGTGGACACGATGCCCTACCGCACCCACTTCTTCATCGGCGCCGTTCTGGCCATCGTTGCCTGGCTGATCCTCATCTTCGGTCCTTCCGATTCCGCCTTCACCGCTTTCGGTTACGCGATCATCTGGGGAATTTCGGCTGGTCCTTCCGCCCAGGCCTTCTACTCGGTCTGGGCACCGGAACTCTTCGCCACTCCGTACCGCGCCGGTGCGCAGGGAATCATCTTCTTCCTGGTACGAGTCGCATCCGGCCTAATTTCCCTTATCTTCCCGGTCATCCTCCAGTGGGAGAACGGACTCATGATCGACGGACTGATCCTTATCGGATTCCTCTCGATTTCTCTCATTGTTGGCACCCTTGGCGCACCGAAGACCCAGGGCAAGTCGCTCGAGGATATCGAGATCGAGCGGTACGGGCGAGTTGTTTCAGCTGCGTCGTCGAAATAAAACCGCAAAGAAATATTGAGAAAGGAACAGACAATGGTGAAACTCAGTGATCTCAGCGCGAAGAACCGCGAGATCCTCGAACGCCAAGATGTTGAACTCCCCTCGTGGGCTTTTGGAAATTCCGGTACGCGTTTCCGTGTTTTCACAACGCCCGGCGTCCCGCGTGATCCCTTCGAGAAAGTCTCTGACGCGGCACAGGTGAATGCCTATACTCACGCTGCCTCGAAAGTTTCTCTCCACATCCCGTGGGATCTCACCGATGATTACGATGCACTCCGCAAGCACGCGGAGGACCTGGGTGTAACAATCGGGACGATTAACTCGAATGTTTTCCAGGACGAAGATTACAAGTTCGGCTCCTTGTGCAACGTGAACCCGAAGATCCGCCAGAAGGCAATCGATCATCATAAGCAATGCGTCGATATCATGCGCAAGACCGGATCGAAGGATCTGAAGATTTGGCTGGCTGATGGCACCAACTACCCCGGTCAAGATTCCATTCGGGAGCGTCAGGATCGGCTGGCGGAATCGCTTGCGGAAATTTACGCCGAACTCGATGACGATATGCGGTTGGTTCTGGAATACAAGTTCTTCGAGCCGGCTTTCTACCACACCGATGTTCCGGACTGGGGCACGTCGCTTGTTCAGTGCCAGGCGCTGGGCGAACGCGCCATGGTGGTTCTTGATACCGGCCACCATGCTCCCGGAACCAATATCGAATTCATCGTGGCTCAGCTCCTCCGAGTGGGACGCCTTGGTGCATTTGACTTCAATTCTCGGTTCTATGCCGACGACGACCTTATCGTCGGGGCTGCGGATCCGTTCCAGCTCTTCCGCATTCTCAATGAGATCGTCGCGGCCGGTGCCCTGGATGAAGGATCGCCCGTGAACTTCATGCTTGATCAGTGCCATAACCTGGAAGAAAAAATCCCGGCTGAAATCCGCTCCGTGACCAATGTGCAGGAAATGACCGCGAAGGCCCTGCTCGTGGATCGCGATGCTCTCAAGGAAAAGCAGGTGGCCGGAGATGTTCTCGGGGCGAATGACATTCTTATGGATGCCTTCTACACGGACGTCCGCGGCCTCCTGGGCGAATTGCGCGAGTCCCAAGGCATTGATCCGGATCCCATGCGGGCCTTTATGGAATCGGGCTATCTGGAGAAGATTCGGAAGGAACGGGTTGGCGGAACTCAGGCAAGCTGGGGTGCCTAATTCTCCCGCTTCCCTACGGAGTCTTACTAACCATCCCGCTCTGAACTATTGAAACTATTGAGCGCCACACCAGCTTCGGGCCGAGCTCTTACGGGCCCGGCCCGAAGCTCAAATGAGGAATTAGAGTAATGAAAACTTTTGTTGCCATCGATTTAGGTGCTTCCTCCGGCAGAGTCATAACCGGCACAGTCGCTGACGGAAAACTGAAGTCGACAGGCGAAATCACTAGATTCCCAAACGGACCTATCTGTGTTCCAGGCACCGAGAAGAATAACCTTTTCTGGCCGCTACTCCAGGTGTGGGAGCATATTTGCGCGTCACTGAAGAATCTACGCGGAACGTCTATCGAGTCAATTGGCGTGGATACCTGGGCGGTTGATTACGTCCTCCTCGGTGCGGAAGGCGGACTCATCAGTCCCCCCTTTAGCTATCGCGATAGCAGGACTCACGGCGTTCCTGAAACAGTGTATTCCCGCTACTCGGCAACGGATATTTACACACATAACGGCCTGCAAAACATAGATATCAACACAATTTTCCAATTGCTCGCAGCTGCTCACAGCAGAGACTACCGGCCGGTCGTGGAACAGGCAGAATCGCTCCTCCTCCTGCCAGACCTCGTCAATTATTGGCTGACCGGAAAGAAATATGCGGAGATAACAAACGCGTCATCAACTGGCTTTGTCAATCCGCGCACTAGATCCTGGTCGCCCGAGATGACTGGCATATATGAGGAGATATCCGGCATTGATATCTCCGCGAAACTACCCGAACTCATCGAACCTGGAACTCGAATTGGTGCTGTTCGGCCTGAGATTTGCGATCTACGCACTCAGAACGGAGAAAGCACTCCGGTGGTGGCGGTGGGTAGTCATGACACGGCGTCAGCGGTAGCAGCCGTGCCCGCTAGTGAACACAAGAACTTCGCTTTCATTTCGTGCGGGACGTGGTCATTGGCCGGACTTGAATTAGAAGCGCCGATCCTCAGTGAAGAGTCTCAGCAAGCTAACTTCACTAATGAGCTCGGTGTTGATGGGACCACCCGCTATTTGAAGAACATTATGGGGATGTGGATCTTCAATGGTTGCGTGGCCCAATGGAAAGAAATCGATCCCAGTCTCTCAATTGCTCAGGTCGTTTCCCTTGCGGCATCAGCACCGTCCCTTCGCACTGTTATCGATGTCAATAACCCGATCTTCGCGACGCCGGGAGATATGATCGCCCGAATTGATTCTCTAGCTGAAGCAAGTGGGCAACCACGCCCCCGGGATATTGGAGAATATGCCCGTTGTATCACCGATTCCTTAGCTCTTGCACATGCCCAAACCATCGAGCAGGCTGCACATCTTGCACAGATGGATATAGATGTCGTCCATATCGTCGGAGGAGGATCTCAGAACAAATTACTGTGTCAGCTAACTGCCGATGCGTGCGGACTTCCCGTCGTCGCAGGCCCCACGGAAGCAACGGCGCTTGGAAATCTTTTACTCCAGGCACGAACGGCTGGTTCGATATCGGATTCACTTACCTCACTACGCGAGGTTGTACGTGCATCGACCGAACTCACCAGCTATACACCCCAGAACAATCAAAGCGTTTGGCAAGAAGCCCGACGTCGAATTTTCTAACAAAGATGGAGAGACCATGACTTCTCAATTAACTGTTGACGCCCTCCTGGAACAAATGGGAGTGACCGGACGTCGCCTCGACCACCTGCACGCCGCGGAAGCCGGCGCCGGAAATATCTCTATTTCCGTTGATTGGGATACCGATCTCGAATCAGTTTTCCCGGAAAAGCAGGCCAGCGTCAAGCTCCCCTGGAAGGTACCTGCTCTGGCGGGACGAACGGTGTTCGTAACCGGATCAGGATGCCGTTTGCGTGAGGTTGCGGACGCGCCCGAAAAGAACGTGTCGGCTTTCATTGTGGATGAAGGTGGCGAAACCGGTACCTGGTACACGCATCCAAACAAGGCGTATCAGCGCCCCACGAGCGAATTCAATTCGCATCTTGCGGTGCATAACGACCAGGTGGCTCAGCGCGGCGTGAGTTTCCAGGCTATTGTGCACGCGCAGCCTCCGTACCTCGTTGCGCTCTCACATATTCCCGAGACTCTCAACAACAAGGATTTCAATCGCATGATCTTCCGGTGGGAGCCGGAAACCATCGTTCAGGTTCCCGAAGGTATCGCCGTCCTCGAATTCATGGTTCCCGGTAGCGACGAACTCATGGAGAACAATGTGATCGGACTTCGCGATCATCGCATCGCGCTCTGGGCCAAGCACGGAATTATGGTTCGCTCAGATTCTTCCGCGCTTTCCGCGGTCGATACCATCGAGTACCTCGAAACCGGCGCCATGTACGAACACATGAACGCCGCGAGCGGTGGAAAGGGAACCGGCCTCAGTGATGACGAAATCCGCCGAGTCGTATCCACATTCAATGTAAAGACCGATATGTACTAAGAAGCACAAGATCTAAGAGCATTAGCTCTCATCTTCCTCCCGGACGCTGGGCCGCGGCGAGGTGGGGATGTCCCGCTCACTCTGAGCACCCCGCTCGCCCTGGCTCAGCGTCCAGCTGAGGAGAAGTACCGTGATGCCGGCGAAGGGCACCACGCACAGACCGGTGCGCAGCCCGAAGGTATCGGCCACCATACCCACAATCGGCGGGGAAACCAGGAAACCGATGCGCATGAGCCAGGAAATGACCGTCAGGCCCGTGCCCGGTTTGAGTCCGGGAAGTTCGTCAGCTTGTTGAATAGCCGCCGGCACCAGCGTGGCCGAACCAAAACCGGCCACCGCGAAACCGGCAATCGTGCCCGGCACGCTCGGGAACAGCAGCGCCAGCCCCATCCCCGCGGTAATGAGCGCCGCCCCGCCCTGGGCCACGGTGCGCCGCCCGAAGCGATCCACCAGCCCATCGCCCAGCAGCCGCCCCACGAACTGCGAGCCAACCAAACCGACATACCCCGCCGCGGCTAAGCCTCCCACGGCACCGAGCTGCCCCACGTACAGAGTCGCCCAACTGGATCCAGCATCCTCAATAAGACCACCCATCGTGGCAATGAGCACAAGCGCACCCAGCATCGCCACGGTGCGGAACGTCAGTGGTCCCGAAGTTTCGGCCGGCACGGGAGCCCCGGAAGGCGCGGCTTCTTGCGTACCCTCAGATAGGTTCGACGACGCCGACCCATCCCCCGGCGCGCCTACCCCGTCACCAGCGTGATCTGCGGTCGTACCGCTTGGCCCGGGGTCTGCGGCGTCGTTCCCCGGCAAGCAGAAGCGTCGGGCCACCAGCGCGACAACAGCCCACAGCGTCCCGGACAGCACCAGATGCGCGGGCACCGGCAACCCAATCCAGATCGCGGCGGCGGACATGAGCCCGCCACTCATCGCGCCCACGGACCAGGTCGCGTGGAAAGTATTAATGATCGAGCGCCCGTAATGGCGCTGCACCCGCAAGCCATGCGCATTTTGCCCCACGTCGGTGGCCGCATCGCAGGCGCCCCCGAGGAACATTCCGGCCGCGAAGAAGATTCCGGTGGGCCCCACACCCGCCACAATAAGACCGAGCGCGGTGAAAAGGGTACCGGCCACCGCCACCGGCGCGGATCCGAATTTACGAATGAGTGGCGCGGCGAAAACCCCCGCGATAATGCCACCGGCCGGAAAAGCCGCGAGCGCAAGGCCGTACACGGCGTTATCGAGCTCGTGAATCCGCTTAAGTTCGGGGAAACGCGGCACAATATTAGCGAAAATCGCACCGTTGGTGAAGAAGAGCGCGCTCACCGCCAGGCGGGCATCGCGCAATTGGGTGGCGCTATAGTGGCGTGAACTCGGCGGGCGGCGACGCCGCGAAACATAGGACTGTTCAGTCACAACTATCCTTTGCGTGCGAATCTTTTGCGTGCGGTGTAACTCCTCCACCCTACCGAGAAAAGAGGGGCCGCGGGTTCGCCGCCGCATGCAAACTGCACGGCAGAAAAACCCGCGACCCCGCTCTCACCAGATAGCCTAGATCTTCTCACCTCCGGTCGTTTCCTGGGCCGGCAGCGCCAGAGAAATCGCGAAGGCGATCACCGCGCAGACCAACCCAACAATCGCGGCCTGCGAATACCCGGCGGTAATATCGCCGGCTACCGCGTTACGAGCCACGAAGGAGGCCATCACCCCGGTACCCACGCCCGCGCCCAGGTTGAAAGCCGCGGAGGTCAGACCCGGGAGCACCCCCGGCCGGGTGGGCGAAGCGTAAAGCACGCCCATGGCGTTGAGGGTGGTATTGGACATCGCGGTATAGGTGGCACCCATGAGGAAGGCCAGGGTGAAGAGCACCCAGCGGTTCTCGAACCCGAAAACCACCACACCTGTGATGAGCACGATGCTGCCCAGCAGCCCGGCGCGCAAAATCGCGCGGTAGCCCAGCCGCGGGGCGTACTTGCCTACGAAGGGTGCCAGCAGCCAGCCCAGTAGCGAGAAGGGCGTGAGGTAGAGCAGCGCTGATTCCGTACCGCCCATACCCAGACCGTTCTCCACATCCTGGGACACCGCCGGGATAAGGTACATGAGCACCGAGAAAGCGGAAGCCAGGGTGAAGAACGCCGTCCCGGTCACGCCCCAGGTTTGGCGTTTGACCAGCTCGGGCAGCGGGACCAACGGGTCCGCAACCCCGCGCTCCACCAGCACGAAGGCTACCGCCAGCACCACCGCCGCGATAATTGCGACAATGGTCCAGGTATTCCCCCAGCCCAGCGAACCGAAGCCGAAGGTGAGTGCCATATTTGCCGACCATAGCGAGCCGGTGAGGGTCATTGCCCCGCCCCAGTCCATGCGGCTGGCCGCCGGAACACGGGTTTCCGGGACCCAGGCCACCACGCAGATGAGGGCCAGCACTTCCAAAGCCAAGATCGTCCAGAAAATTCCCTTGTAGCCGGCATGATCCACAATCACTCCGCCCAGGAGAGTGTCGATCCCGGCTACCCCGGAATTAATCGCGGCAACCAAACCGATATAGAAACCGTATTTCTTCGGGTGCAGGATGGCACGCAGGGTGAGGTTACCCAGCGCGAAAGTCGCCCCGCAGAAACCTTGGAGGAAGCGCCCCACCATGAGCATGGCCACGCTGCTAGTCACCAGTACCAGCACCGTTCCCACCACCATAAAGCTCACGGAAATCAACAGGGTCACGCGCCGCCCGATTTTATCGGCCAGCGGCGGGAAGAAAATCGCGAGCGCCGCGGCTACCGCGAGGAACACCGTGGAGCTCCAGCCGATCACCCCGGCATTAGTATTGAGGGCGCTGGCCATATCGCCGATAGCCGGTGCCAGCATTGTGGCATTGAGCTGGAAACTCGCGATCACCAGCATGAGGGCGGTGAGTACCAGCTTCGGGTTAATCGCGCGGTTCCCGGCGGCGCGCACCGTGGTCCCCTCAATAAATTCGGAGGGGAGCTCCCTTGAGAGTTCAGCCATGGAATTCTCCTTCACGCATTATGGACCGATATCCGGCAGAACTTAGGCCAGGCCCACGAAGGGCTGGTTCGGGGTAGTTTGCTGTGCGAGCAAGGCATCCAGCCGCGCGAAGAACGCCTTCTTATCGGCTTCCTCCACCACGTACGCGTTGGCGGGCAGCGGGAATTTCTCCCAGGCCATGGCCGAATATCCGCGGGTGAGCTCCGAACTGGTTTCAATATCCACCCGGTAGCGGTTTTCGCTGAGGATAAGTTCCGGATGTAGGAGCGTGGCAAGTGTCATGGAATCGGGATGCGTGGAGCCATCCACTCCTACCGATTCGTTGAAGTCCAGGGTGGTATCGCATACCTTCTTGAAGAACTTCGCGAGGGTCGTATCCTTATCGGCCAGCGCATTGTATTCCGCACGGGTGATGGTGGCATCACGCAGGGTGATGGGATCCCAGGTCACCACGTGAATATCCTCAAAGCCGGCCGTAAAAACAATCTGTGCGGCTTCCGGATCCACATAGAAATTAAATTCAGCCGCGGAAATCGTATTTCCACGGCCGTTATTAGATCCGGCTTATAGGACAAAATGTGTTGGTTACGGTTTAGTAGGTTTGGTTCCATTTAGCCCCGTTGTGTAGATCGGTCCAC